>CAMCTQ010000081.1 GCA_945878545.1 Rickettsia typhi | reverse complement strand
AGCTCGGAGTAAAAGGGCGAGTTCAGAAGCAGAATCAATAGTGAAATTACCAGAAATAATACAATCTCCTCCTAAAATAGTATCATTGATTACTGGAGCACTAAGTATTTTTTCATCTAAAACAATTGCTAATCTTTTACCACGATTCTTACTAGTCGCTTCAGCAAATTTTTTTGCTCCAATATGGTTGAAGGAGAAATTCACAGCGGGCATTGAGTCCTTATTAAAAGAAACAAAAGCATTATTTAACTCGTCACCACTAACGATTACTTTCTTTTTAATCACCATAAGACTTTGCTGGCCGTTTTCGTCAGACTGAATAACCATTGACCCACTTGGAACATGCCCATTAGCTGCTTTTTCAATATTTGCTGTTTCATCAACTAAATGAAACGTCAGTTTGGCAGTTTTACCAAGCAAGCTGCGCAGTTTTGAAGGATCTTCTTCTCCTGGGACCTGGAGCAAAATGTTCTTGACCCCTTGTCTATGAATTACTGGTTCTTTGGTCCCAGTACTATCAACACGCATTCTGACAATTTCAATGGATTGATCAATAACTTTGTCTTGTAATTGATTTAACTGATATTCATCATACCCAATTGCTACAGTATTATTTGTAATACCAATATCAAGATTTGCGTCGATTTTTCTAACAATTTTTTTTATCTCTTTAAAATCGTCAATTGATTTTATATCAAATTTTACATTAGCTTTATTGGTTACTAAATTTTTATAACCAATTTTTTCTTGGCGTAAATATTTTTTTAAAGCATCAGCCACAGACTGACCAACTCCATCCAAATAACTTTCAAAGTCAACATCAAGCAATAAGTGTGAGCCACCTCGTAAATCTAGACCTAAATTTACTTTGTCTCCCGGTAGCCAATCATATTTTTTCTCAGTGAAATTTGGTATCACATATATTGTCGCAATAATACTAAGTAAAATTGTTAATATTACCTTCCAGCTAGATATTTTTTGCATGATTACCTTATAATTAACTCAGGTTAGTTTTAATGAGTATTGGATGTGCAGCATCTGTACATTTTCCAATGGGAAACAAAGAAGAATAAGCATGTAATAAGCCAAGTAGCACAAGTAATAATGCTACTAATAGCATTACCCTTGATTTCATTTATATAATCCTCTCTAGCAGCAATTCTTTTAGCTTTTATTAGATCTTTGCTAAGAGTTTGCCACTTTTCTTTATCGCTAGAGTCAATCTGCTTTTGATAATCAGTATATTTCTCATCGCTGGTAAACTTACTTAGCTGACTCATATACTTGTATTCCGTTAATACAAGATCTGTCCCACTAGTAAGCATAATGCCAATGGTTACCATCATTATTACAGACGCTATTAAACATACAACCAAACAATATATTTGAGTTAAATTTTTGAACATATACTCAATAACCTTCTTTCTTTATTATTAGTTAATATGGTGAGCTCTGTTACTTACTACCTGGCTTATCCTTATTACCTGGCTTATCCTTTATTTTCTCTAGAGATTTAACATCTTTTGCTTCTTCTTTTTTTGTTCTGCTTAATATATCAGAAATTGATGTTTTCAACATCTTGATTTCAACATCTTTAGCAATTGACAGCACTATTGTATTATCACTATCATTAATTTTACTAACAATACCAATAATTCCAGAACTAGTTAAAACTTCCTCACCTTTTTTAACCCCTGATACAACATCCTGTTGAGCACGGCGACGCTTTTCTTGTGGACGAATTAATAAAAAGTAAAAAACAGCAAAAATCAAGACCATTGGTACTAGACTTGTCCAGTTACTTCCCACAGATTCAGGAGCTTTTGGCAATGCATCACTATCTTGAAGCGTTATAGTGTCTGTTTGGGTACTTGCTTGTGAAATTTCCTGCGCATAAGCTTCGTTAATAATCATGGTAGATCTCCCTATAATTTAATTTTATTTTTAGTCATTATACAGTTTTAGCTTTTTCTTTCAATTGCTTATTATACAACTTGTAATATTCTCCATTTAAGTCAATTAGTTGTCCATGATTGCCTTGTTCTTCTATTTCTCCGTTTTTCATAACAATAATTTGATCTACATCTGTAATACTTGCAAGTCTATGAGTTATAACTAAAGTGGTTTTCCCTTTTCGAAGTTTAGTAAGAGAATGTACTATTGACTGCTCAGATTCTGGATCAAGAGCGCTGGTTGCCTCATCAAATAACATTATCGGAGAATTTTTTAGAAAAGCTCTAGCTATTGCAAGTCTTTGTTTTTGTCCACCTGATAACGTTGAACCACCTACACCTATAATGGTATCATAACCATCTACTAATTTCTGGATAAACTCATCAGCATCGGATTGTTTCGCAGCATTTATTACATCCTCCCTGGTGGCTGTTAAATTGCCGTAAGCAATGTTCTGGGCTATACTAGAGTCAAATAATATTGTATCTTGAGATACCATGGCTATCTGATTACGCAAGTAGTTTAGTGAAATATCTTTTATATCACAAGAATTTATCAGCACCCTACCTTCCGTTGGGTCGTAAAAACGTACTAATAGATTTGCTAAAGAAGTTTTACCACTACCAGATTTACCAACAATAGCATATGTCTTAGCCTTTTCTATTTTTATATCAACAAATTTTATAGCTTCTTTTGGTCCGAATTTGAGAGTAATTTTGTCAAAAATAATCTCTGGACATGCAAAATTAGGTTTTAGCGCTTTTTCATTATCTTGAATCAATGGTTTTGTATCGAGAATATTAAATATTCTATTTGCTGCAGAAATCCCCTCTTGTAAGTTTACATTCAGCGATACTAAACTCTTAAAAGGTCTGTAAGCGGAAACAAAAGCAGCGATAAAAGTAAATAATTCACCAATTGTCATATGCCCAGAAATCACTCTAAACCCGCCATACCAAAGAACACAAGCCATAGCTAGACCACATAAAATTTCCATGACAGGAGAAGTAAGAGAATCAAGCATTGCTGCTCTTTTATAAAATGCTAAAATTTTTGCAGTTATTTCTTTTGCTCTATTAGATTCTATTTTTTCTGCTGCAAAAGATTTTATTATTTTTATAGACTGAAATGTTTCATCTAATCTTGCAGTATAGTTACTCAGCTCTTCTTGAGCATCACCTGTAACTTTCCTCATTCTTCTGCCAAGCTTTTGAATAGGATAAATAGCTATTGGAAAAGCAAGAAAAACAAAAATGGATAAAAATGGTTCTAGAGTGAACATTATAATAATTAAAAACAGCACAGAAAGAAAATATTTTGCACAACCAACAAGCAAGTTAGAGACAGCTCCGCGCATCAATATTATATCGTTAGTAAACCTTGAAATCAATCTACCAGAAGATTGAGATTGAATGTAAGAGAGATCAGCTGACAACAAATGCTCGTACATTTGTATTTGCATATCAGTCAATATCTTCTGACCGACATATTTTATCATATAGCCTTGAAAATATTCTGCTATTCCTTTTATTACATACACACCAAGCATTACAAACGGAATAACAACAAGCATGTGCTTGTTACGATCAACTAATATTTTATCAATTGCAGGTTTAGTTAACCAAACAATCAACGCTGCACAAGCAGCAACTACAACCATAAAGAAAATCGCAACAAACACCTCCTTCTTATAAGGCTTAACATGATCTAATAAAAGCCTTTTTATAACTTTCGATGATTTGATATTTTGTTGCAACATTAAGAATATTCCATAAATCGATAATATTACTTAATTATAACTATTTCTTTAATAACGCAACAAATAAAATATTCTGGGCATATTGTCTTGCTGTACATATTGCTAACCTTTTCGCTGAATGATTTAATCCAAAGAGTATCCAGCGGCCCTTATAGTCCTAATTACCTGTCTGCCATCGTCTAAATCCATTAGTTTTCTGATTCGATTAATGTGCACATCTATAGTTCTATAAGCTATTTCTTTGTCGACGCCCCAGACGTAATCAATTATTTGTCTGCGAGAATAAACATTATCTGGATTCATAGTAAAAAGTTGCAATATTTTAAACTCAGTAGGCCCAAAATGAATCTGTTTTTTACCGCGAAAGACTTTGTAGGTAGATAAGTCCATACTAATATCTTTGTGCTTTATAAATTTATCCTGAAACACAGGGCTGGATTTCCTAAGCAAAGACCTAATACTAATCATGAGCTCATTTGGTGTAAATGGTCTGAATATAACCTTAGTAAAATCGTCATTGGTTATATTATAATTTTCTATTGATTCTCCTTGATCAACTAAAAATGCTATCGGAAGGAACTTTAATCCTTTGATTTTTCTAAGCCTTGTAGCCATCTCCACGGCAGAAATATCCTGCAATCTAGAGCTAATTATGGCAACATTTGGTAAATTTATGGAAGCTGATCTAATTGCTGATTCTGAGTTTCTAACCCTAGTTACATCAAACCAATATCTTTCTATAGTATTGCACAAACTGGCATTCAATAGTTCATCATATTCTATTACTAGAATTTTAGGTGGTAATTTATCTGACACGGTAAAGTCTCCTGATTTTTTTTATTCTATACAAATAACTAACTAAAGTAGCATTATAGGCCAGACAACTTTACAACCAAGTAAAACTTGATTAACAAAGCGCTTTGTATATTCATTTAATTCGAATTACAGACATTTTTGCATTATATAGTAAGATTGTGCTTGAATAAATTAGTTTAAATTGCTATAAATGCGCTTAATTATTTAAATTTAGTAGATTTTTGGGAGACTCTTTATATGGCTTTTTATGAATCCATCATCGTCATTCGTCAGGATATTTCATCAGTAGATGTTGATAAAATAGCGGATGATTTTGTTAAAATTATCAAAGACCATCAAGGTAATGTTCTTAAAACAGAATATTGGGGGTTAAGACCGCTTGCATACGAAATCAAGAATAATAAGAAAGGCCATTATTATTTTATGGGGATAGAAGCTGATAATGTCCTAGTAAAGGAATTAGGTAGAAAAATTAAATTAAGCGAAAGTATTATCAGGTCGTCTCTAGTTAAGGTAAAAGAAATAAGTAAAGATCCATCTCCAGTTTTAAGAACTAGGGCGCTGGATCTTGAAGAGACAATTGATGTTACTATCAACCAACAAAATAAAGAATCAAATAATAAATAAATAGATTAACTTAATGTCCTACGAAAATAATATGGATGGCCTAGATCAAGATTCAAGATCAGGTTCAGATAAAAATAGCTCGAAAATGTTTTTTAGAAAACGCAAAGGTTGTCCTTTGTGTTCAGAAGGATCTCCAGAAATAGATTACAAAGATCCCGAGTTACTTGGGAAATTTATTTCAGAAGGCGGTAGGATGTTACCGAGCAGAATTACGAATGTGTGTTCTAAACATCAACGCAACATAAAAAAGTCTATAAGGCATAGTCGTATTATTGCTTTATTGCCTTTTGTATTCCACAGCAAGTAATAAATCAGCATTTGCTTCCGTGTCAGAAGCTGGTTGTGTTTAGTTTTAATTAATATTAGTTTTAGATTCATGCAAGTTATTTTAATAAAACCGGTTAGAAAACTGGGAAAAGTTGGCGAAATTGTTAATGTCAAAAGTGGATATGGACGTAATTTTTTAGTGCCTCAAGGTTTAGCGATAAGAGCAACCAAAGAGAATCTAGGTAAATTTGCTGCACTCCAAAATGATCTTGAAGCAAAGAACACTCAGGAAAAGTCAAAAATGGAAGCTGCTGCAAAAATTTTGAATGATAAACATTTAATTTTTGTCACGCAATCCGGTGCAGATGGTAGATTATTTGGATCAATCTCTCTGAAATTGCTGGCTTCTTCACTTTCTGAGCTTAGTGGGTATAAACTTAATTATTCAAATAT
>CAMCTQ010000080.1 GCA_945878545.1 Rickettsia typhi | reverse complement strand
GCAGCAGACATAGCAGCTATTGCTCAGTGCTTGGTTAATTTATCCCAATTAGTAATAGATCTCCCAATGGTCAAAGAACTAGATATTAACCCCCTAATTGCGGATCATCACGGGGTAATTGCTTTAGATGCTCGTATTAAGGTGAATCTTGGGGTTGCTGATTACAATCGCTTAGCAATTGCTCCATATCCACATCATTTAGTTAAAAAAGTTAAAATAGCTGATTATGATGATTTGATATTACGCCCTGTAAAATCTAAGGATAATATTGCGTTGAATGAGGCTTTAAATACAATTAAATTATCAAATTATTCCCAACTTCTATCGTCGTTGCCATATGAAATATCTTTAGTATCCACTCGTCTTAGCCAAATTGATTATAATAAGGAAATGGTGTTTGTAATAGAGAATCAAAAACATAAGAATCAAATTTTGGGTGTTGCACGAGTGCGAAAAATAACAACCGGGAAAAGTATAGCTTATGAATGCATGTTTGATGTTATACCGGAATTTTATAGTAATGCTAATGTATTGCTAGAATATGTAATCGAATATGCCCGTTCTACTAAAGTTAACACCTTATTTACTGACGTATTGCATCCTATGTTTTATGAACATTATATAAAAGCTGGCTTCAAAGAAACTCCTCACAGTAAAAAAGGTACAAACAGACTGGTCTATGAATTAGGCTCTGTTGCATGAACCGGGTTTGGGGCTAGTTTTTTGGCTCTGTTGTAAATATGCGTAAATGAAAATAAGCTAGTCAATATCAATACCAGATAGAGACTAGCTTATTTTCATTTTCTGGTATTTGCTAACAGAGCCGCTATGACTTAATTCTCCACCCTTTATCAATTAGCTTAACCAGAATAGCATACATTATTCCATTTGATATCATAAGAAAGAGCACCCCGCCTGTGATATTACCATCTGCCTGATCAGTAAGACAATATCTAAAACCATCGATAATATAGAAGAAGGGGTTTAGTAAATTAATTTGCTGAAATATAGTAGGAAGAGATTGCACTGAATAAAACGTACCAGACAAAAATGATAGTGGAGTGATAAGGTAGCTTGTAATGGCTGAATGTTGGTCAAATGAGTTAGAAATTAATCCTGATAATAACCCTAATTTTCCAAGCAAAGTACACGACGCCAGTACATAAAAAACTAATAAAAATGGATGCGCTAGGGTGTAGTCAACAAAAGGTATCAAAGCAACTGCAACAGCTATTCCAACAAATATACCTCTCAGCACTGCTCCAACAGTAAATGCTATTATGATTTCAACACTACCAAAGGGAGGAGTCAAAATATCAGAAATATAACCTAACATTTTACTCATAATAAAAGATGATGAGCTATTGGCAAAAGCATTTTGTACTATACTCATAGCTATTAAGCCATAACCCATAAAATTAATGAATTTAATGCCAGAAACATCCCCCTTATGACTACCTATAGCCAAAACAAAAACTGCCAAAAAAATTAATGCTGAAACGACGGGGGTGAATATGGTTTGGTGATAAACCCGCAAAAATCTCTTTATCTCACGTAAAGTCAGGCTATAAGTACCATACCAATTTATCTTTTCCATAACAAATAATCACTATTAATTTTTCATAGATTATGATATATTCCGCGGAGATTTTTATCAATAATAATTAAATATTATGCATTGCCTAAAAGTCATCTTTGAACATTTTTTGCATTCATGGTGACTCTTTAAAATGCAATAGATAGTGTTACTACAAATATATCAAAAATGTCAAAGAAGTTATACATAAAGACATATGGTTGTCAGATGAATGTTTATGATTCGCTGAAAATGCAAGAATTATTGACTCCATTTGGTTTTGAGACCACCACAATGCCTGATGATGCTGATATGGTTATTATCAATACTTGCCATATTCGAGAAAAAGCTTCTGAAAAAATGTAGTCCGAGCTTGGAAAAATAAAAATTATAAAAGATACCAGAAAAAAAATCTCTCTTGATACTATAATCACTGTAGCTGGTTGTGTTGCACAAGCTGAAGGAGAAGAAATTTTTAGGCGAGCTCCTTATGTCGATATAGTCGTTGGCCCTCAATCTTACCATACATTGCCTGATCTGTTGGCAAAATTAGCTAGATCAGAAAAGCACTTGATTGATCTGGACTTCATCGAAGAAGAAAAGTTTGATAATCTCCCACAAACATTTGAAGGTCAAGGAGTAAGCGCTTATGTTTCTGTTCAAGAAGGTTGTGATAAATTCTGCACTTTCTGTGTAGTGCCCTACACTAGAGGAGCAGAATTTTCAAGACCAGTTGAGCAGATATATAGAGAGTCTATGGCTTTGGTTGCAAAGGGAGCAAAAGAGATTCATTTACTTGGTCAGAATGTCAATGCTTATCACGGTAAAACTAGCCATGAGCAAGCTTGCAGCTTAGCGGATTTGATTCGTCATGTTGCTAAAATCAATGGTCTAGAACGCATAAGATATATGACTTCTCATCCAACAGACATGAGTGATGATTTAATCGCCCTTCATGGTTTAGAGCCAAAATTAATGCCCTTTCTACACCTGCCTGTTCAGTCTGGATCTAACAAGATATTAAAGGCAATGAACCGGAAACACACCAGGGAAGATTATTTCACAATTATTGATAAACTTAAGATAGCACGCCCAGACATAGTCCTATCTTCTGATTTCATTGTTGGATTTCCTGGAGAAACAGATGAAGACTTTGCCGATACTCTTGATCTAGTTAAACGCATAAAATTTGGTCAGTGTTTTTCTTTCAAATATAGCCCAAGGCCAGGGACCCCTGCAGCAGCAATGGCTCAAGTACCAGAAAATATACAGACAAAAAGATTAGCTATCTTGCAAAAAGAATTATTTAAACAACAACTTGAGTTTAACGAATCATGTGTTGGCAAAATTATGCCGGTATTATTCGAAAAAAATGTTAAGTTTGATGGTCATATTGGTGGTAAAACGCCCTATATGCAATCTGCTTATGTTACCGATGCAGATAAAAGCTTAATAGGCAAGATTATGAATATAAAAATTACTCAAGGTTCAGCCATTAGTGTTACAGGATTTGTATTATGATATTGAGATTTATTGTACTAACATCAAAATTAGTACTGTTTCTTGGTATGCTAGGAGCAGCAATTTTGATGTATATAATATACCATTATACAAAAGATTTGCCTTATTATTCACAGCTAAGAAAATATTACCCACCATCTATTACTAGAATGTATTCCTCCGATGGTAAATTGATAGAAGAGTTCGCTAGAGAACATCGTATATTTATTCCTATTAGTTCTATTCCAAAACCACTAATACAAGCATTCATTTCAGCTGAAGATAAGAATTTTTATAGCCATGAAGGCATTGATATTTTTAGTATTTTTAGGGCAGCAGTAACAAACATTTCTCACATTATTCATCACCGCCGGCCAGAAGGCGGTTCAACGATTACACAACAAGTAGTAAAAACTTTTTTACTTTCTCCTGAGCGTTCTTTTGAACGAAAAATCAAAGAAGCTATTCTTTCTTACAAACTTTCTCAAGTATTCACTAAAGATGAGATTTTGGAACTATACCTAAACCAAATATTCCTCGGAAAAACTGCCTACGGCGTAGCGTCAGCGGCATTAAATTATTTTAATAAATCAATCGAAGAACTGACAACCAGTGAATGCGCGGTCCTTGCTTCCCTACCTAAAGCACCTTCACAATATAATCCAGAGAAAAACTACAAAAGAGCAGTTGAGCGAAAAAATTATGTAATCGGCAGAATGTATGATGACGGATACCTAACTAAGGAAGAAGCAAAGAGCGCAATTGATGAGCCAATAATACTAGCTAAGTTTGATAAAGCTCTCACTATAGATGCAGACTTCTATGCCGCAAAGGTACGAGAAGAAGTGATCGAAATGTTCGGCGAGGAATATTTCTATACCGCTGGTCTTACGATTATGACCTGCGTTGATTCCACGATGCAGAAAGCAGCCACCAACGCATTAAGATTTGGCATTAAGGCATATGATATGAAAAGAGGTTATCGTGGCTCTTTGCAAAATATCGATCTTGCAAATTGGCAGGAAACCCTCAAAAAAATACCAAGTCCATATGGACTGTTGCATTACAAACTAGCCGTTGTATTAGACGTTACTGATATACAGGCTAAGATTGGACTAGCCAATGGCTCTACTACTTTAATTTACTTAAAGGATATGAGCTGGACAGCAACCAATATCAAATCGGTAAAAAGAATATTAAAAACAGGTGATGTGATCGCTGTTGAGATAATAGGTAAGAATTATTTCTTACAACAAATTCCTGAAATTAATGGTGGCATTATGATTATAGAACACGAGACTGGTCGTGTCTTGGCGGCCGAAGGTGGCTATGATTTTAGTGTCAGCAAATTTGATCGCACAACACAAGCTAAACGCCAACCTGGATCTCTGATCAAACCATTTGTATATATGGCCGCACTAGAAAATGGAGCCAAGCCCAATGATATTTTCGATGATGCTCCAATCGACGTATATCAAGGCCCTGGCCTTCCTATATGGCGACCAAAGAATGATAATGGTAAATATCTTGGGCCTATAACGCTTAGAAAAGGCCTGGAAAAATCACGCAATCTCATTACCGTTAGAGTTGGTCAGTTCGCTGGCCTTGGTAAGGTTGCCGCCCTTATTCGCAGATTCGGTATTACTGATAGTCCAAAAGTTGTTCATTCTATTGTTCTTGGAGCACTAGAAACTACTTTGGAAAAAATGACCATTGCTTTTAGTATTATTGCTAATGGTGGGAAAGGAGTTGAACCCCAATTCATTGAGCTAATCAAAGATCGTAAAGGTAACATAATTTACAAACGAGATTACATCGAATGCCAGGAGTGCAAACCCAGTACTACCATCTCTATAGATAATGCTCAAGCTCCAACAATACAGAAACCGGACCTACCTGTTATTATAGATGAAGCTACCGATTACCAGATGATCTCATTGTTGATGGGTAGTGTACAACGAGGAACAGGCGTGGGAGCAAAAAGTCTCCCTTACACTATAGCTGGAAAGACGGGAACAACTAATAAAGCTAAGGATGTGTGGTTCGTAGGCTTTACACCAAAAATAGTTGTTGGTACATATATTGGTTTTGATAATCCAAAGAGCTTGGGTAACTCAGCTTTTGGTTCCACCTATGCACTGCCAGTCTTTGTCCATTTTATGACCAATGGTTATAAATTTCCTTCAGTAGATTTCATGGTTCCAGATTCAATAAGATTTGAATCTATTGATTATGAAACAGGCAAGCCATCTTCTGCACCAAATGCTATAATTGAAGCATTTAAAGTACCTGGTTATAATCCTAAGATTTCTCCTAAGAATGAGGAAACTGGCAACGAGCCGGTTTCACCCATTACCAATATAGAAGATTTAGATGGCTCAGAAGAAATTTATTAATATCATTAACCCCTACTTATTCCTTGTAAGCTAATATATAATTGCTACACTAAAATAAAGTTAAATATTTTATTTTAGGTAATAATTATGTCCAAAGATGATGATCGTTCAGAACTTGAGAAACGCTTTCAACAAGAACGCATCAAAGAATTAGCAGAAATTCGTAAAGGTAAAATAGACCTAGGTAAGTTCCAAGAAGTTAACGACTCTCTAGGTAATAAAATAGTGGCTCACCAATCAGAATTCATTGCTAAAGGTAAGAAACAATCAGGTGTTTCTGCTGGATATATTGCTACTAAAGCTGGCACAGATGAGACTTTTATCCTAAAACATTTCTATAAAAATCACGATGATTGTTTGCTCGAACCAACTGTTAAAAAACAAGAGCAGGCGGTTTCTGATAGACAAGATGGCGTAAGGGAGCTTTTT
>CAMCTQ010000079.1 GCA_945878545.1 Rickettsia typhi | reverse complement strand
AAGAAAAATTCGCATTTTATCCAAAAATTTTAGCTCAATATAATAAAAACATGCTTGAGGCTGAAAGTCCACAAGAAAAGATAGGATTAATTGCTCAGCATATTCAAGATATAGAATGTCTTCATTTCTTTCAAGATGGAAACTGTAGAATGGTTTACCTCTTGCTTAATAAAGAACTTATGAAACATGGGCTAGATCCAGTTATTCTTTTAGATCCTAATAATTTTGATCAGATGCCTCCAGAGGATTTATATGAACAAATTATGCACGGTCAATAGGCATTTAAACATTATATTAAGAAAGGTGTACCTTATGAGGATTGTTTAGATCAAGAAACAATAACTCATAACATTCAGTCATTAGATCCAGCTGATTTTAAAATTTTTGGAAATGATAATTTAAATTATACAAAATTTTTAAAATTCACTGAAGAATTTCTAATCATGTTCAATGATATTATATCAAACTCACAACTCTCTGAAGTCACCTCATTTGAAACATTGGAGCAAATTTGGGGCACATCAATCCTAACGCTAGGAGCTTATGAATTTATGAAATATAACATAAATAGTAATCTTTCTTGCGGAGAGTTTTATGGTACTATCTACTGGAAAACTTATGCAGACCATATAATAGCACACCCAGAAATACAAGGTGCCCCTGAAATGAAGGATGTAGTCAACTATTTTGAATTACTTAATTATGAACATGTAAAAAATTATATATTCAGTCACACTAACCTAAAGATAGATAGATTTGATGTAAAGACTGTTATTGAAACCATTAGAGGGTATCTGGAAGGGTTATCAACACTGAGTGCAAAATATGTTAGTGAATATACTATTGAAAGTCTTTCAGATCCTTTAAAATGTCATCTCACTCCTAAGGAAATCGTAAAACTACAGGATGTTTGTGTTGATCCTGAACCAACTGTGTTTTTTCCACACCCTGGGAATGATATAGCTGGTGAACTATATTTACTAGGTTTATCTGGAGAAAATGAAGAAAAAGACGAGGCGGATTAATCTCGTGTAAAGCTAGCTCTATTATCCCAGTTAAATGCGGAGATCTTCTTAATCCGCTGCAACTAAGGGGGCTGTTTACATTAAAGATACAAGGTATATACATGAATTTATAAGCCGATAATTGTGAGTTAGTGGTTACTTTGTATCTTTAGTGTGTAATTTATTTCTAATTAATGAGAGCAAGAGGAGGTATGAATGTGAGGAGGGTGGTTCTTTATATGTTTTTTCATTTTGTTTATTAACATATCACGTTTCATTTTAGATAAATAATCCAAGAATATTTTTCCGTCCAAGTAATCAATTTCATGTTGCACTACTGTTGATAAAAAGTTATCAGCTTCTAATAATTGCTTTCTACCTTCGTAGTCAAGATATTTTACTTTAATTTTTTTAGGTCTAGTAATTTTAGCCGATATTCCCGGAAAACTTAATGACGCCTCTTCAAAAGTTTGAGTCTCTTTTGAGATCTCGGTAATTTCAGGGTTGACCATAGAATAAGTTAGTAACTCACCATTTTCATGCATATTAATAACTATTATGCGATACAAGAGTCCTACCATGTTGGCACCGAGACCACGACCATTTTCAATCCTTAATACTTCAAACATATCTTTGATAATATTGCGGATATCATCGTTAACTAGCTCAACAGGCAACGCTTTCTTTCTGAAAATATCATTTGGTGCGTAGATTAATTGTAATTTTGACATAATGAATGATTTAGTCATCTACTCCATGACAATGTTTATATTTCTTGCCTGAGCCACACGGACATGCCTCATTTCTTGAAATCTTTCCCCAAGTTTCTGGGTCAGAAGGACTTCTGTCTTCTGGAGTTACATAGGATTTAAAAGGAGTAGCCTTTGTTTCTAAACTAACGCCAGAATTATATTTTTCAAAAGCAGGGTCAGTTCTGCTCCTGCTCATTTCTTGCAATTCTTTATTGGCAAGCATCATAGATTGGCGATTAACATGCTCAGCATCAACGTGCAAGAAACATAGTCTCTGAATATATAATTCTCTTAAGTGATCAAGCATTTTTTCAAAAAGGTTAAAGGCCTCTCTTTTATATTCATTTAAAGGATCTTTTTGTCCGTAAGCCCTAAGAGAAATCCCCTGTCTTAGGTAATCAAGATTGTGCAAATGTTCTTTCCAGACCTGATCAAGAGTGGTAAGCAGAATGTACCTTGAAGCATCTCTCATGATTTCGGTTGTATAGCTCTCTTCCTTGCGTTTGAACAAATCATTAACAAGTTCGGTTATTTTTGTTGCAATGTCGACTTCATTACCATCAATTTCACTAATTTCTTTAGGAGAAATCTCAATATCAAAAGTATGGTGTATCTCGGTACTTAAATCGTTTAATAACCAGTCTTCTCTGTAAGCTCCGGGATTGATATATCTTTGTACTAGATTTGTTACCAATTGCTCGGTCATGTTAAGTCTAAATTCAGCTACGTCTTCGGATGAAATAATCTCGTTCCTTTGTTCGTAAACAATTTTTCGTTGATCGTTCATTACATCATCAAAACGCAGTAAATTCTTTCTTATTTCATAATTGTGAGATTCAACTTTTTGCTGAGCTTTTTCAAGTGAGCGACTAATCATAGGATGCCCTATTGCTTCACCATCCTTTAAGCCTAAGGTTCTAAGAACACCAGAGATGCGATCAGAAGCAAAAATTCTCATTAGATCATCTTCTAAAGACAAGAAAAATCTTGTAGAACCTGGATCTCCTTGCCTTCCTGATCTACCCCTGAGTTGGTTATCAATTCTTCTGCTTTCATGCCTTTCAGTACCGATGACATAGAGGCCTCCGGTTGCAATTACTTGCTCCTTTTCTTTGGATACTTCTTCTTTAATTCTTGTCATGGCTGCTTTATGCTGATCAGCACTAAGATTTTTATCATCGAGATCTTCTGCCATCATTTCTGGGTTGCCACCAAGCATAATATCAGTCCCACGACCAGCCATGTTGGTTGCAATAGTCACAGCGCCTAGTCTTCCTGCTTGAGCTATGATATGAGCTTCTTGCTCATGCATTTTGGCATTTAGTACTTTATGACGTATATTATTTTTAGTTAACTCCTTTGAAATTTCTTCTGATTTCTCGATGCTTATAGTACCAACTAAAATGGGCTGCTCCCTTTTATAGCAATCTTTTATAAGATTCATTATGGCATTATACTTTTCTTGTCTAGTACCGTAAATTTCATCGTCTAAATCTTTTCTAGTGATTTTATTATGAGTCGGTACGGATATTACTTCCAAATTATAAATATCCTTAAGTTCTCCTGCTTCTGTCATAGCAGTTCCGGTCATACCTGACAATTTAGGATACATTCTAAAGTAATTTTGAAATGTAATTGAGGCAAGGGTTTGATTCTCATTTTGAATTGGTACTTGCTCTTTTGCTTCTATAGATTGATGTAAACCATCTGAATATCTTCTGCCATCCATTACCCTTCCAGTAAATTCGTCTATTATCATGATTTTTTTATCTTTGATAATATAATCCACATCACGAGCAAAAATATGATGAGCGCGTAGAGATTGGTTGATGTAATGTACTAAATTCAAATTATCAAAATCATATAGGCTTGATCCTTGACTGATAAGAGCTTTTTCAGCTAACATAAGTTCAATTTTATTAATTCCATCTTCCGTTAAGTTAACAGTTTTTAGTTTCTCGTCTTTTTCATAATCAGATTGATTTAACATTTTAACTAAAGTGTCAATTTTGCCATATAGTTCGGAACGGTCATCAACTGGTCCTGATATAATCAAAGGAGTTCTTGCTTCATCTATTAGTATTGAGTCAACTTCATCTATTATGGCGTAATTAAAAGTACGCTGAACTTTTGATTCCTCAGTAAATTTCATATTATCACGCAAGTAATCGAAACCAAGTTCATTATTAGTAGCATAAGTAATGTCACAATTATAAGCAGTCTTCCTTTCAAAATCATTCATATCACCTATAACTGCACTAACGCTAAGACCTAAAAATCTGAATATTTTCCCCATCCATTCGGAATCACGCTTTGCTAGATAATCATTCACTGTAACAATATGAACCCCTTTACCTGATAAAGCATTTAAGTAGGCTGGTAGTGTTGAAGCTAGGGTTTTACCTTCGCCTGTGCGCATTTCAGAAATCGAACCTCTGTGCATTATCAGTCCACCAATTAACTGAACATCATAATGTCGTTGTCCGCTTACCCTTTTGGAGGCTTCTCTAACAACAGCAAACGCTTCATAGCTTATGTCATCAAGGGTCTTGCCATCTGCTAGTTTCTTTTTGAACTCAATAGTTTTTGCTTTCAGCTCTTCGTCTGTTAAATCTTTAATCTTATTTTCAAAATCACTGATTCTTTGAATTTCCTTTTGAAGTTTCTTTATTATACGATCGTTAGCTGTGCCAAAAATTTTGGTAAGTATAGAAAACATTTGATTTCTTATATTTAATTTGGGAATGTTACTTTTATCTAAAATATTCAGTTTTACTAATTTATCAAACAAATTGTAAATAGCAATTGACTTTAATGTGATGAACTTTTAAAAACAATACTAGTTATTTAAATTAAATAGACAGTATTTATTATGAAAAGTTTAGCAACCGTATTTCTATCTGCCACTCTGCTTAGTTCAACAGTATTAGCTGCAGACAATAAAGTAATAGCAACCTATACAGGTGGTGATGTTACTGTAGACCAAGTTATGGAGCAGTTTAAGCCTGTTCTGGCAATGCAACCAGAAAGTAAAGGTAAGAATTTCTCAGAGCTTGATAAAAACGTTCAGGAGCTTTTGGTTAAAGGATATATTAATTCCAAGTTACTTGAAAAGGAAGCTGATAAATTAAAAATCCGTGATTCTCAGGAGTTTAAGAGTAAAATCAAGGGAGTTGAGGCGCAAATGATTCAGCAAGAGATACTAGAGCGTCAGATAAAAGATAAAATTACTGATAAAATGGTCGAAGATGAATATAAAACTTTAACTGCGAACCTGAAAGGTCAAGAAGAAGTTAAAACAAGCCATATTCTTGTAGACACTGAAGACAAAGCTAAAGAAATAAAGAAAAAACTTAACAAAGGATCTAACTTTGCTGATTTAGTAAAAGAGTTTTCTAAAGATGAAGGCTCAAAGGCTAATGGTGGAGAAATTGGTTACGTATTGAAAGGTCAATTAGTGCCAGAGTATGAAGAAAAAGCATTTGCTTTGAAGAAAAATGAAATTTCTGATCCTATAAAAACTCAGTTTGGTTGGCACATTATTAAAATGATTGATAAGAGACCAGTGCAAATACCTACAAAAGAGCAAGCTGATCAGTCAATTAGAAATAAATTATCTAAAGATATAGTTGAAAAATATTTTACTGAGCTTGCAGAAAAAGCAAAGATTGAACTAAAACTTTAGTTTACTGAGAGGTATTATAACCGTCATGGCGAGCAAAGTGTAAGCATTTGCGTGGCTCCAGAAAAAATAAAGCTGCAAAATCAAGACGTTTTGTAGTGAAACACTGGACTCACGGTCACTTTGCTCCCTTGGAATGACGACCATATAGGTCTTGTACTATAGCGATATTAGTATAAACAATTCAACTAACTTCTGACTAAAATATCACAACAAACTAACTGATGTAATAATACAACACGATATTAATGATATCAAAAATATCTAGGTGTTATTTTGAAATATCCTTGATGAGTTTGGGAATTTTAGTAGACTCCCAGAGGGAATTTACACTAGGTTGTTATAGAGGTGTATAATTTTAACAAATTAATGATTTAGGAGATTATTATGAAAAAAATTCTTTTAACTACAGCAGCAGTTTTAACTCTTGCTACATCTTCGGCTTATGCAGCGGAAGATATGTTCTACGTAAAAGGTCAAGTTGGTTGGGATAAACTAGACAAAATCAAGGGCATGAAATCAAACAATAACGTGTTT
>CAMCTQ010000078.1 GCA_945878545.1 Rickettsia typhi | reverse complement strand
AAGATCAGCCCCAAATAAAATGGTCTTCTAACAAGGCCACTAATAGTTTTTGCAATGAAAATCGAAAGAATACCAACTTTCTGAAAGAAATCAATAGTCTGACGACCTACATATTGTAATGGTAAAAACATAATATTTGCTAAGTTATTTAAATAATTATATCATTTTAGGTTAATATTTACTAGATGGCCACCGCCCATAAATGGACTCACCATGACTAAACAGCTTAATCCCCAAAAAATCCAGCGTCTTTAGTCCTAAACTCTAATAGGCAGTATAAACTCTATGATATCTATTACCAAGCATAGTTAATATTTCATAACCATTTGTTCCAGCAATATTTGCAATTTTATCAAGGCTCATATTTTTTCCTATAATTTCTACTTTCTGTCCTAAAAATAACTCTTCTGCTGGTATTTTGCTAACATCAATAGTAATTAAATCCATTGATACTCTGCCTATTACAGGCGCTGGTTTATCATTAATGAATACTATTCCTTTATTACTAAGAGACCTAGAATATCCGTCCGCATAACCAAGCGGCAACGTCGCAACTAAATGTGCCTCACTAGCTTGATATGTCCCGTTATAACCAACATACTGCCCTTCATCTAAATCTTTAATTTGCACTATAGGAGCCATAAGATTCACTGGATTCTTAATGACAGATTCTAATAGATAAGGCGTTGGGTTAACACCATAAAGAGCAACCCCTGGACGCGCAATACCAAAATGATATTCTGGACCTAAAAAAATGCCACTAGAATTTACTAGACTTTTTTTAGCACTCGGAAACAACGCTGATATTTTTTGAAATTTCATCAACTGTCCTGCATTTTCCTCATTATCCGGTTCTTCCGATGAAGATAAATGACTCATTACACATAAAACATTTATACCATCGATATCTTCTGATAAAATCCTAACTTCACGTTCTGGTATACCAAGACGGTTCATTCCCGTGTCAATATGCAGGAAACAAGGAAGTTTCTTATTTAGTTGATGCGCTAAATCCTGCCATAATTCTAATTGTTTTAGGGAGTTTAAAACCGGAATAAGATTACATCTTATAAAATCAGATTTATCTCCAACAAAATAACCGTTTAAAACATAGATGTTCGGAGTGTCATGTATATTATTCAAAACTCCTCTTAAAGCTACTCCTTCATCTTTATTGGCAACAAAGAAATGTCTACAACCAGAATTAGCAAGCATAGGCGCAATTTGCTGCACTCCAAGACCATAGCAATTAGCCTTAACAGCGGCTCCTACTTCTGCCGTCGTACAAATTTTTTGCAAAGTTTGATAATTATCTTTTATAATATCAAGGTCTATTGTAAGAGTGCATCTCGAAGTAATCATTTTTTATAATACTCTATTACCTTTTCTTCTATCTCTGGAATTACAAAAGCAGAAATAGGCCCCCCAAGGCTTGCAATTTCTTTTACTAATCTCGAAGAGATAAACTGATTTTTTTCTGAAGCCGGCAAAAATATCGTTTCTATATTTCCATCTAATCTTGAATTCATACAAGCCATCTGAAATTCATACTCAAAATCAGAAACAGCTCGAAGTCCCCGGACAATAAAATCAGCTCGAACCACCCTCGCAAAATTAACTAGTAATCCATCAAATTTCATCACTCTTACATTACTAGCAATATTATATTTTTCCAGATAAATTTGAGCAAGTTCACATCTTTCTTCTACGGAAAACATAGGATGTTTGCTATAAGAAGTAGAAATTGCCAGAATTAACTCATCTGTAATCTTGCTAGCTCTAGCAATTATATCAGCATGCCCATTTGTTATTGGATCGAACGTTCCGGGATAGATTCCTATTGTTTTTTTTATCATATTTTTAAATACATTTTATTTTATAAAACAGTTGATAAAATAGCAGATTGTATTATAACATCCATCTTAATCTGCGTTCTTACTTTGCTTGCTCGAATCAAAAGTAAAAATAATACAGTGTGGTTGGGTTGAGCTCTACTATTTTCAGAAATAACTAATTCTTTCCTACGCCCATTATGAGCTTGTTGCCAGATGATGATTTGGTGAATTTTAGCCTTAAAAAATCCGTGAATCAAAATTACTGGGGTAAGAATTGGTTTTTATCATCATTCAAGAATCATTTAGTGCTAAATTCTCAAGGTTTTCTGTATTTATGGCTCTCAAGGCCTATCAATCCCTTGTACTTTAAGTCGCTAAAATGCATAATCGTTTTAAATTAAAGCGTATCGCATTCATAAATGTGGCAAACTGATTCTTTGCTATCCCAACATAACTTGTTCGTTTATTCTCTTGCGAAAATACTCTTTCAAAAGGACTTCAGAGCTTAGTATAATATTTATCAAGATCAAAATTCTTGTCTTTCATGTTGTTTTTCTTATTTGGCTTTGCAGCAATCTTTGCTGGAGAAGTACAATAACTCTTATCTGCATATACCGCACTTCCTCTGGGACATACATGTCGAAACCCAGGACGATTGCATGAAATTTTAAGAGTTTTACAATGCAATTCAATACCTTTCTGATCTTTTTATCATAAAAATATATTAGCACGATTAACCAAATGATAGTTGTATTTTGTAATAAAACCTGTAAGTAGGTGACTAGTTTTGTTTTTTCTAAAAAAACTAGTCGCTTAGTACTTCCATGAATTTCTTATAAACAAAGAATTTGATAAATTTAACGGTGTAATGAATGTTATAAGTGTTAAAAATTTCATGCAATTGCCCTTTGCAGATAACCAGTAGGAAGTGCAAAAAGATTTTCATTAATCGTCTTCACTGTGTCCAATAGCAGCAACCTCATTACACTCATCTTTGCTTTCAAGAGCTTCTTGTGCTAAGAATGAACTCTCTGGTTTTAGAATGTGTAAGAATTCATGTTTTTGTAAATCTGGGACTAATTCTTTTATATTGACCCCTTCTATTAATGCTTTTTCAAGAATAGGTTGTAGTAATTGAGGATCTAGTTTGAGTAATTTTTTGATATAAGTAAGTTGATTATCGGGATGTACAGTCTTAAATAAATCATTAATAAGTTTACTTTTATCATCTCTGTTGATTGATCTAAAAGCCAATTGTCCAGCTTCTCCTTGAGCTAACCACTCAACACTAACCTCACCACTTTTAACCAACTCTTTGGCTATCTTTGCTATGTCACTTGTTGCTTCTGGAGGAACTACTAAACACAAACTCTCTGGCATTTGCTCCATTTCTATAACTGCGGCATTATCATTTATCGGCCTTATTACTGTGTCCTGTAAATATTGCCAAACTATTTGGGCAAATTCTGCACTAACGCTGTTATTACTTGTTTTGGTAAGAATATTTAGCGCTGTATGCTCGGTAAGCCAAGGTAAAATTTCAATAACAACCATTTTTTCTGTTGAATATAACTGAACCATTGATTGTAACCAAGTATCTTGTAACTCCTGACTTCTTAAATCGTTTTCTGAAAAAACTTGGCCGCTTTGAGTTAATTGTTCGTATTTATCAATATATAAATTTGAAAATAGAGCTTTCGTATCAATCAATTCCCTATCCATTGCTCGCTGAATTTCTGCAAAACTCTGTTCATCACCATTTGCATAAGGTAAGGCATTGTTGTTATATAATCCACTAATAACTTTATGAGTGGATTCATGTACTAAATTACTGATAATATCATCTACACCATAATTGTCTTTAATACCTTGTGTGTGTATATTATTACTTGTTTGGGAAAATGAACCAACAGCTGTTTTAGCTAAATCTCCTGTATTTCCTATAAAAATACTTCCATCAGACAATGCTGATTTTTCTAAAATTTTTCTCAGACTAGGGCTTTGATCAATAACCTCCTTCAATTTATTCACTAAATTTTGTGTGAATTGAGTCCTCCCTTCATCTCCACAAGAGCTTGACAAAGCATAAGTTTTTTCTAGTAATGCTTTTACTATTGGATCAAGTGTTTCTTGATTGATTTGAGTTATCAACGGCTTCATCAATGCTAGTAAATCATGGCTTATGATATTGCCTTCAATAGTTGCTAAACTATGCATTGTTGCTTCTGAAAGAATGATTTTTTCGTTGTTTATATTGCTACATAAACTACCAAAAAAAATAAATTGATTCTCACCTGAATTATGAACCAGATCAATGGCATGAGTTTCAAGAATAGGTTGCAATGTTTGTTCTGGTAATTCAAATAATTTCTCGATAAAAACAGACTGAGATTCTCCTGAATTTTTTAACAGTTCAACAGCATGGGTTTCAAGAATAGGTTGCAATGTTTGTTCTGGTAATTCAAATAATTTCTCGATAAAAACAAACTGAAATTCTCCTGAGTTTTTTAACAGTTCAACAGCATGAGTTTCAAGAATAGGTTGTAATGTTTGTTCTGGTAATTCAAATAATTTCTCGATAAAAATGGGCAGCATTTTTCCTGAATTTTTTAATAAATCAACAGCATGAGTTTCAAAAATAAGTTGTAATGTTTGTTTTGGTAAGGCAAGAAATTTCATGATAAAAACGGGCTGAAATTTTCCTGAATTTTTTAATAAATCAACTGCATGAGTTTCAAAAATAAGTTGTAATGTTTCTTGATTTGGTAATAATTTCTGGATAAATACAACTTTCATATCATCACTTAAATTTTTCAACAGTTCAACGGTATGAGTTTTAAAAATAAGTTGTAATGTTTGTTTTGGTAATTCAAATAATTTACCTATGAAATAATGGATATCACCAGGGTCTGTTAATGAATTAAGAACGACGCTTACATTTTCTGCCTTCATAGTGGAAAAAGTTGTAAAGAATTCTAATTCTTTTGATTTATCCCAAGTACTAATTCCTACTAAACTGATCTCGCGCACCTCTTCATCAACTATTGCTGCCGCATCAATATTAACGATATCAACCGCTGCAACCCCTTCTAAAGCTTCTAATTTTTCTAATGATTTAGACATAGTAACTATTACCCAATTAATTCATTAAAGATATATTAATATATATTAAATAAAAAGTCAATAGTATCACGGGTCACCTCATGAACATGAAGTAAATTTTTATTAACAATAAAATTATTGGCAAGAGAAGTAAAATACTCTAAAGCTTTGGTATTAACTAGGTTTGAGAGGTGTTAATGCAAAGTGAGAAAGAGTTTCTGCAAGGATTTGAAGAATATTTTGGTGCGATAAAAGACAAAAGGCAAAGAAGTAAAATTGACTATCCATTAATAGAAATCCTGTTTTTGAGTGTAGTAGAAATTGCTGCTGGTGCCAGCTGGGGTATGATTGAAGGTTTTGGCAAAGCTCATTTAGAAGTTTTAAGGACATATTATCCATCAGTCCTTAAATCTTTGTTTCGCAATTAAATTTGCCACGACTGTAAACACCTATCATTCCTTCCCAAAAGATTAAGCCGCTACGATTTTCAGGAATAACAGACACTTCCCACACCCCATGATACTCATCAAAAATCTGCCGCGCAACTTGCTTACCTACACCTTTACTCTGGAATTTGGCTATAACAAAGAATTCACCCATATTCCAATGGCTCTTTTTATCTTTTACCTCTTTATCAACCAAAATAAAACCCGCTAATTCATTCCCTATCTTGATAAGATAAGGAAAGCGACGTTCATCTTCAAAATAAATCTTGAAGTCAAAACATTCGTAAAGGCCATTGGCTGGCATCGCCCACTCACTAGAAATAGATCCGCATTCACGAGACAAATCGTAAACATAAAACCTCGCCATATTCTGGATGATTGGATAATCAGCAATGGTTGCTGGTATGATCAAAGGTTCTGATGATTTATTCATTATCTATAATTCCTCAGCAAATTCTGCATATATTTACCAATTGAAGCAACTATACCATAGAAAAAACATAACAGTAAATCAATTACTTACAAATATAACAAGCTTTTAGTTTAGACATTTAACTACATTTAATATTTAATGAAATTATTAATTTGTTATGAGAAATTTTATGTTAAAAGTAATTACAATAGCTGGGCAGAAAGGCGGAGCAGGGAAAACAACTATCGCTGCCCACATTGCTGTATCTCTGGCACAAACCGGACGAAGAGTAGCAATAGTAGATATCGACCCACAGGGAAGCT
>CAMCTQ010000077.1 GCA_945878545.1 Rickettsia typhi | reverse complement strand
TCACATAGATAATCGTAGCGTCCGCCCCCAATTACTGTACTCTGAGCTCCCAACTTATCGGTTGTAAATTCAAATGCAGTATGGCAGTAATAATCAAGGCCTCTAGCCAGTCTTGGATTCACTTTATAATTAATATTTGAAATATCTAGATATCTTAGCACGCAATCAAAATAAATTTTTGATTCTGGAGTATAATAATTAGCAATTAATGGCGCGTTTAATGCTATTTTTTTATCATTTTCATCCTTGGAGTCAAGTATTCTAAGAGGGTTGTTTTTACTCAGCCTTTTTTTACTATCGTCTGATAGATCATTTTTATATTTAGTAAAATAATCGATTAAAGCATTTTGATAAGAAGCTCTTGAATTCTTACATCCAAGCGAATTTATTTCCAACTTTATGTCATCAATGATATTTAGTTCCTGAAGTAAACTCACCGCCAGCTTGATAATTTCAGCATCAGAATATGGATCATTGGAGCCAATATACTCGTAATTAATTTGTTGGAATTGCCTTTGACGACCAGCTTGAGGACGGTCATATCGAAACACTGGGCCATAAGAAAATAGTTTTAACGGTAACTTTTGCTGAAGTCCATTGGAAATAAAAGCCCTTATAATTCCTGCGGTAAATTCTGGTCTAAGAGCTACGCTTTCACCGCTTCTATCCAAAAAACTATACATTTCTTTGCTTACAACATCCGAGGTGTCTCCAAGAGTGCGGTCAAAAATCTTTGTATATTCAAGTATTGGGGTACTCGCTCCCTCATAACAATATAGGGTACTTATTTTTTTGGCGGTATCTATTATATGATTATGAAGCTCAAAATCTTCGCCAAAAAGATCTTTCATGCCTCTTGGTGGTTGTAATTTATCTGTCATAATTTAGAGTTGTTTTGACTATCATCATTATTTGGCAAAATTTCTGGGTGTTCTGTAGAATCTGTAGAGGTTGATTCTGCGTTATCGGATTTTTCTTGTGGAGCTTCTGTTGATAGTTCTGCTTGACCACTAGGTTGTGTAGTAAATCCCCTTAGAAACTTAACTATTTTCTCATTGGTAATGATATCCAAAAATGATTTATTATTGATTTTAAAATCAAAACTCTTTGGCTCAAAACTAAAATCTGTTTCGAGGGTATCACCTTCGGCTAATTCTGGATTTTTACTAAAAACCTTCAAAGCCTCAAAACCATTATTTTCAACATTAGAGATATATTGTTTCATCATAACTAAGCTGGTTTTATCAGTACCAGTAATTTTTTCTGCTAATGGCAATAATACTTCATGAGCAAATTTTGTTTTTGCATTAATCAATTTGAAAGGATCGGATAATGTGAAGATCCCGGTATAAGATTCTTTATTTTTACCATGAATAGTTAAATCCATCGTATATTCATTGATACCTAAATGTAAGTTCGCATCGGCAGATGGTTCTTGAATTTTATATGATATATTAGTACTAAAATTAATGTTTTTCAGATTAGCTAAGCTATTGGCCAGATTTATAAAATCATCCGGTGTTAATTCTTGGATTTTAGTGGTGTTTTCAGCATTTACCTTGTTGAAAATTTTTGCCAATAATTCTGAAGTTAGTTTTACTATTTCGAGAGCTTTATCTTTTGTATAATTCTTAGTATCTTCAAGAGCTAAATTACCTTTTATTTCTTTGCCGTCTCCTGATAAATTAAATAACATCTTATTGTTCAATAAACTATTACTGTAAGATGCGTCTATTGCAATATTAAATAATTCTTTATTTATATCAAAATTTCCTACCAAACTTGATGCTAATTCTTCAATTTGGATCTTGCCTTGAATAAGCTTATAAACATTTTCTAAATGATTTTTATCAGTAGTTATGGCAAAACTCATATTAGAATCTACTGAATTACCAGAGAGAGTTAAATAATAATAATCAGCTGAGAGATCGTTTACAAATTCCTTTATCTTCTGATCTTCTTGAGTTACCTTAAAAATTTTGTCAGCTAATAGATTTGACCACTTAAAATAATCACGAGTTACATTTGTACCTTTTGTGTTTGTTACTAGTTTCAGTGAATACTGGTTTGTTTTTTCATCTAAATTTCCTGTGATTTCATAAGACGACCCCTTATCTGATACAAGCACTGTATTATCAGATGATCTTAAAAGAGCTTGAGCCTTACTGTTCAAAGTGACATGGAAGTTATCCTTATTACCATTTAGAAGAGATTCATTAATGGTACATAGAAAGGACGGATTTGCTATAGACACCTCAGTTTCACCAGAGCCAACAGAAAGTTTCTTACCAGAAGAGTAAACTGAAATATTACTAGTAATTGGATTATAAAAGAGAGAAATTTCATCTAACTTAGTTTGGAAAAAATCAGATTTTGGGAAAGCAGAAAAATTTTCTATAACTACAGTAAACTTATACTTATGAATTTTAATATTATTCAAATCTAAGTCCACTAATCCCTTTTCTTTTTGCTGCTCTAAGATTGGCAAATATGTCGAGTGAACTGTATTTTCAAATTTATTTGCAAGTACAAACCAACTTATGCCAACTACGGCTATACCCAGAAAAAGCCAAATTGTTTTCTTCATATTTTTAATTATATAATATTATTAAATTAGAATTTAATTTCCTTCCGTAATTTTATCATCCCTGATACATTTATCAACACAAGAATTCCGCTAAGTAAACCCATCACTACAATAACTTTGTCTTGAGAGAAATTACAGAAAAATATAAAAGCAAATGTAGCATACAGCAAGTATATTATTTTACCATACTTAGGGCTCAAGTATTTAGCACATTTTGTTCCAGTTGTTAGATAAGCAATTATTGTTGTGAATCCAGCAAAGAATAATAATAAAGTTACAAATAAATCGCTGTACGGGAAATAAGTTGCTATTGTTTCAGAGACAACACTCGTTTCACTCAGATGGTTCAATTTATGCCATGCGCCAGTCACTCCGAGCATAGTATTGGTCAAGATGCATATTAAAGTGTCAGTAAATAATGCGTAAATTGCTAGGGTAGCCTGTTTTTTAGGATTGATAATATTAGTTTCGCTTTGAACTATTGAATCATATCCTATGCCAATATCACCAGAATAAACGGTTTTAGACATACCGTGATAAGTTGCTAAAATCATGCTGCTGCCAACAAAGCCACCAATTGGACCTTGCCCAATAAAGGCTGAGCTAATAACGGTGCTAAAAAACTCTGGCAGAATGTATATATTATTTGCAATAATGTATACAGTTACAAAAATATATATGATCATAAAGACTGGCATTATCACAGTACAAATACTGGCCAGTCTTTTCACGCCGCCAATAGAGCTATATAAAACTAGCGCTAATAATACTAGAATAATTGCTAACCTGTTAAACTCAAAACTATGTTCTATTCTGTCAACTAGTACAAGAAATTGATAAGTTTCAACACCATATAGACATATAAGAAAAGCAGCAAAATAAGATACATAATTATTTTTAAATGCATCGCGCAAATAGTACATTGGCCCACCGTCAAAACCACCATTCTTATTCTGTACACGATGTTTTACACCCAAGTATATTTCCGAGTATTTTATTAGCATTCCGCATATTGAAGCTATAATAGTCCAGAAAATGCTTCCAGGTCCTCCAATCATCAATGCAGTGCTGATACCAACAATATTTCCCAGTCCTACCATTCCTCCAACAGAAGCAAAGTATAGTTTGATAGGGTGGATACCCACGCTATCTTTATTTGCACCTTCTAGTAAAATATCTTTTATGTTTTTTCTAAAATTAAAAATAGCTCGGAATTGGAATCCCTTAGATATTATTGTAAAATATAATCCCGCTGCGCAAATCACTCCCCAACCTATATAACTCCAATACAAAGTATTTAGGGAAGCAATGATTTCAAATAAATAGTCCATAATAATTTTAGTTTTTAAGTTGATGTGGTATTTTAAAAGTCATTGAAAATTATCAAGGACGCTTTCGTGCCATGGGGAATTTGAAGATGATTAAAAGATAAATGAAAAACATTATAGATGATTGATACATACGAAAACAAATTTTAGAAATTAATTCTTAAACGGTCGGTCTCAAGAGAGACGAAATTAAATTAAAAATGTTTTCGCTTTGTCATAATGTTTATTAAGTCAAATATTATATTTGGCAATGAATATAGCATAGTTTTAGAAAAGAGCTAGGAAATTTTGCAGACATTTCGTTAAAAGGTTCTATAGATCATATATATAAGTTAACACAACTATAGGCGTATACTACAAAATAATTTTACTACCTCCAATCCTAGATACTCTGCAAATTTGCTGGAAAAAATAATAAATTCTGTCAACGTCGGGAGTTCGTTCGCCAAAACTGCTGCCCTTTCTTCCTGGTGATTAGATGTCAAATCCTATAGTTACCAATATTCTACCAACTTTTTTATCTTCCATGATCATTATCCTGTCCAGGTTTTTGCACTGGTTTAACTCCTACTGATGGATTTTTGGATAAAGGTGGAGGAGGTGGTGGAGGTACTTCGTTATGCAGTCGTTTGTGAATATGTTGTACAGCTGTGCTATGACCTAACTCCACAACTGAATTTCGTGCAGTTGTTGCAATTTCAGGAGTACTGTTTCCTTTTGCTATTGACTGTGCTTTGCTATTTTCTTGTTGTGGAACTTGTATGTTTTTGTCTTGTCCTAAAACATCATTTTTTGTAACTACTTCTTTTTGTGCTCTTGAAGCTTGCAATTTTTTTACAGTATTTACAACACTATTAATACCAGCATCAGTCATATTTTTTAGTGCTTTTACTGGTAGTTCTAATGGCAGAACAATGGCTTGGACAACTCCCTTTATTATCATAGCGCCAAGTTTACTACGTACAGCTCCCATGCTTGCAACATCCTTATCTACAGCTCTAGCTACTGAATATTTTAGAGCTTTTATTGCAACATCTACAGCTCTAAAAGGATTAAGCGCTTTTTTGACGTTAATAGTCTTGTCAGCATTCAAATATGATTTTTTGGCAATGAAATCAAATGTTGGATTTTGAACATCAAGCAGTACATTACCATGTTTATCCTTTGCATTTATGGCTTGCTTAGTCTCTTTGGAAGTCATAACGTTCCCAGCGTTATCCTTCACTTTAACGATCGATCCAATATTAAAGTCCTTAGTTACATAAGACTGAATGCGTTTTCCAAATCTTTCAAAAAAAGGCGCTTTTTGTTTAGGTTTTTCTAAGTCATTTGGCAGGTATTTTATCGGTTTTTTTGCCATGTTTTCACTATATCCTCATAAATATCCAATTAGATTTTACGTGGAATTTTAATAAAATACAAAGAATATTTTATCCATCTGGATATCAAATCTTGAAGCTTAACAGAATTATTGAGAATCAAACAAAATGAAGCATTATTTGAAGCTAGTAGAATGCGCTATCGCCTTTGTCATTTTAAGTTAAGGTGATTAATTTCTTAGGAATTTTTGCATCTGGCGGCCTGATATATAGAGGTTCTACATTACCAAATTCCCCTTTTTTTATTTTATCATCTGCAAATCTACAAATTTGTGTTGCATTGATTCTCGCAAAGCGCGGTAAAGTTGTGATATTTGCAATATTTTCTATTTGATCATATATTTCTGGGGCACCACTTCCTGTACAAATTATTGTTTCATTATTATGATTTGCAAATAAACTAGAGACTTGATCAATATCAATGATTCCATAATCTCCTTTGTTTCCCAAAGAATCAAACTCTTGATAATATAATTGTTTTCTATAAGCGTTAAGTAGGACAAGAGCTTTGTCAAAATATTTTACTTGGCGTGCTAATCGGTAATAGGACATTTCAAAATTTGAAATTGTCATGCCTTTAATATTGCTGGATACTAAGATACCTTCTGCTACAGCTAGACCAATTCTAATGCCTGTAAAACTTCCTGGTCCATTGGTTAGAGCTAAGTAATCGATCTGGTCATAATCATAATTTATGGACTTCAAGGCTTTCTCAATTAGTGAAATAAGAATTTCTGCTTGCATAGATGGTCTTAGGTCTTCCTCATAGGCAAGAATATCTTGACCATTTGAAATAGCTACAGAGCAGCTATTATTAGAAACGTCAAAAGCTAGTATACAATTTGCTAAGCTCATATTAATATTTTAAAAACAGAAATTTATTTGTTATAGTGTCTAGCAACTTGAAAATCTAATTTAAAGAAAAATATATGATTAATCCAGCAATATTTAGGGCTTATGACATAAGGGGGAATAGCCATAAAGATCTATCCCCTGAGATTGCTTATAAAATTGGTTTCTGTTTTGCGAAAATTGTTATATCCGGACAAAACAAAACAGAACAAAATCTTATTTGTGTTGGCAGAG
>CAMCTQ010000076.1 GCA_945878545.1 Rickettsia typhi | reverse complement strand
TAATAGTAGAGTCAACTAAACCAGATAGAACTGGAAGCCATCCAGATGTTCCAAAACTTACACCAGAACAATTTAAAGAAGTTTACGATGTAGGTATGAAAAGTGCGGCAAAAGTTGCAGAGAGCGCTACACCTAGCACTGCCAAACTGCAAGGACCTAAACTAGCTAATATACAAGGGGCATGTAGCAAACTAGCAACCGCAGCTGAAATTCCTAGCGAAGGTCATATAAAGAGCGCACAAGCTAATATGTCAAAACTTACCACTAAAGCTCAACAACATACTAGATAAGCTCAATTGAAAAGTGTTATTTGAGAATAAAAAACCTAACTTAAAAACACTTTTCTAAAATCCGCTCTCCTAAAAGAGAAAAAACCGAGGTTATTATCTATAGCAAAACCTGAAGGCATGTCATTCCAGTGCTCTTACTGTTCATCCCGCGTCCCCATTGTCATTCCCGCGCAGGCGGGAATCTAGTAATAAGCCTGGATCCCCGTTTTCACGGGGATGACAAAGAGAAGGACAGGGGGGATGACAAACGTTTTCACTGGGATGACCAGGGGGCACATAAATACAAAAAATAAACGCTTAGGTTGATCAAACTTCAACCTTGTTACGCATAATAAAGGGCATCTGCGTAATCATAAATAATATAGTTACCGGCAGAGCACCGAAAACCTTAAAGTTAACCCAGGTTTCCTCTGAAAAATTCCGCCAAACTACTTCATTAAGTATCGCCATTACTATGAAAAAAAACATAAAACGAATATTTAGCTCCCGCCATTTTGACTCTTCTTTCAAGGAAATAGCCTTACCCAAAACGAACTTAATTGCAGGCTGCCATTTGAAATTCGTAACTAAGAAGATTACCGCAAAAACAATGTACAATACTGTTGGCTTCATTTTAATAAAAATAGTATTACCACTAAATAATGTCAGGCTAGAAGAGACCAAAAGCAATCCAGAAGAAATTATATTCACCATGTTTATTTTCTTCTCTCTGATATAGGTAACCATTATTCCAATTACAGACGCAACTAACATATATAATGTTGCTGTAAGGATACCATTATTGCTATAGCCAATAAAGAAAGCCACTAGCGGCCCAAATTCAGTTAAAAATTTAAGCATATTGTTTATTAGTCAGGATTGTTCTTATTTTCATCATAGTCAATGTAAATATAATACTGGAAAAATAGAAGATAATCTGCATACCATTTGGCTTTGAGTCATAACCAATGGTAATACGTAACAACTTACCAACTATACTACTATTATCAACTAACCACGACGTATCCCATAAAGTCTCTCTATAGACTTCAATAACACCAGAAGAAGTTAAAATCCCCGCAGCTTCTGAAGCAAGACCGGCAGCAATAAGTATTAGCAATATAGTGGAAATTCTAAATATATATTTCCCAGCAAGTGTTATAAGCCCCGAATATATAATCACTCCAACAACAAAACCACTAATACTACCAATAGCCAAACCTATTATATATTCGCTAGCTGGTAACGGAGCAGAAGATATACCATAAATTAATAAAATAATCTCCGCCCCTTCCCTTAGTATTGTCGCTGCAACAATAGCGATCAGTAACATCTTACTTGCAGTGCCTGTCGTTATTTTCTCCGATAACTTACCTAAATTGTTTTTAATTTTCTGTGTATAACCTTGCATCCACACAACTGTCCAGCTTATAATCACAGTTGTCAGTAAAATAACACAAGAATCAAATATCTCATCGCCATATGTGCCATAAGATTGCGTTAGAGCTCTTATAAAAAAAGCAAACACCGAAGCAAGGACAACCCCGATCATAGACCCGGCAATAACATAGAGCCGAGAATCCTTGATATGTCTTGTTGAAGCTAAAATCACGCCTAATAACAACGCTATCTCAAGACATTCACGAAAAATTATAATTGCTATCTTAAACATTCTTACTCTTTCTCCTTTACAATAATCTTCCCTTGAGCTGTTTCTTGATGAAAATCACCAAAAAACTTATATTCTCCAGAAGCAAGGGGAGCCAAAACAATCTTGATACTACTATTACCAAGTACTATTTTTTCTCTTTTTAAATCAAAACTCTCAAATTCTTCTATCGTTGGATCATCATTATGCACAATGATACAAACTTTTTTATTAGGCGGTAACTCAACAACATCTGGGACAAATTTATGATCTTTTATGTGCAAATCAACTGTCATGACATCATCAGCAACAGCAACTCGCATAACAAAAGTAATCAACAAAAAAATTAAATATTGGCTTTTCCTGGTCATTATCTGTTAATAAAAAATGCAGTTACTTACCAACTGCACGGTATTAATTTGTAAAACAATATAATTCACGACTAGTTGCATTTAAATCTTAATGTTATTTATGATCCCAACAAACAGCGAGTAAATTTGACTTTTAATCACAATCACTCACCCCGCAACAAATATATTCCCTATATACTATAACATTTCCAACAATCAAACAATGAAATTTATGATAAAATCACTAAAGCCATGCCATCACTATTTGAATATGCTTTATAATTTATTCTAATTTAGGTATTTATTTTTTAAATAATCAATAAAAATGATTGGATCAATTTGCTCAAGACCCGTTGATTCTTTTAACAATTCTCTTGAAGATTTTAGCGACCCATGTTCGCGCAAATTTTTGTTTAAATAACTATTTAAACCGCCAAATACACCTTTGGACAATTCCGCATCAATATTAATATTTTTCTGCCGCGCACGATGCATAAGCATGCTGGCGATTATAGCACCATTAGTATAAGAAGGAAAATAACCAAGCATACCTGCTGGCCAGTGGATATCTTGCAAACACCCATTTGCATTCGAATCTGGAACAATACCAAGATATTCCTTCATTTTACCGTTCCATAGCTCTGGTAAATCAGCCGCTTTTATTTTGCCATTTATTATTTCCTGCTCAATTTCAAAACGCAGAATAACATGCAGTGGATATGTAACTTCATCAGCATCTACCCTAATAAAACTCGAACGGACCCTTGTCATTAATTTATATAAATTCTCAGCCGAATATTCTGGTCCGGTAAAATTAAATTCGTCTTTAAGTAATTTTGCTAAAAATTCAGTAAATTGAATAGAAGTACAGGCCTGCATCTCCATAATCAAAGACTGGCTTTCATGAAAAGCCATACCTTTTGCCTTTCCAACTGGCTGATTACAGTATTTCTCTGGTAGATTCTGCTGGTATAAACCATGTCCCGTCTCGTGAATCACTCCAAATAAACTAGATAAAAAATTACCCTCATCATATCTTGTAGTGAGTCTTACATCAAAACGTTCACCTATACAAAAAGGGTGTGTTGATTTATCGAGTCTACCTCTATTTAGGTCAAAACCCATTTTTTCCAAAACTTTTATACCTATAGCGTTCTGAATATTTTCATCTATTGGTTTAGTTAATTTTATCAGTTTTTCAGATGATTGTTTTTCAGCTATTTTAGTAATTAATCCAGGGAGCTCCTTCTTTAGTACGTCATAGACAGTATTAATTTCTGATACTTCTCGTTCTGGATCAAAACTATCAACTAAGGTGTCATAAATTGGTTTGCCTAGCTTTTCAGATTTAGCAGCAGCTATTTGAATAGAAGTTTTAAACACTCTATCTAAATATGGTACCAAAGTTTTAAAGTCGTTTTTGGCCCTGCACTCACGCCAAGCAAACTCAGATTCTCCAGAAGCTATAGAGAATTCATGCTTCATTTCTTTCGTTATACAAACTTCTTCTTCATAAGATTTTTTGATAAGTCTTAAATTTGCTTTTTGCCAATCATCCAAGAAATCTCTCTCAGGCAAGGCTGCTTCTATTAAATCACCAAATTTTTGACTAGTACTCATCTCATGAATCAACGATTCAAGCGTGGCCATTTCCTGCTGCCTCGCCCCAGCAGAACCGGATTTTAGCATTGTTGCAGAATCCCAATGAGCAAGTGATGCAATATTGCCTAAATGAGAAATCTGCTCAACTTGTTTTTCTAGTTTTAGATAATTATTAATTTTATTAGACATAAGATATAAGAACTCCGAGAGGTATTGCAAATATGGACCCGAACAAATTACAGGTTATAATTTTCTACAAAGCCTGTCAACTATAGATCAAAATACTTAATTAAATCGTTAGTTGATAATTTTTTTCTCTCGTTACCTTCCATATCTCTAACAATTTCTCCATGATACATCATTATCGTTCTATTCCCGTACTCAAGAGCTTGTGACATACTATGCGTTATCATCAGAGCTGTTAATTTATGTTGTCTGATAATTTCCCCTGTCAGCTTCATTATTTGTTTTGCAATTTTGGGATCAAGAGCTGCTGTATGTTCATCTAAGAGCAGAATTTTTGAACCAAGCAAGGTTGCCATCATTAAACTCAAGGCTTGTCTCTGACCTCCGGAAAGCAATGATACTTTATCTTTTAATCTATCTTCAAGACCAATACCAACAGCAGCAAGTACTGACCTAAACTTATCTCGGCTATTTTCATTTAGACTACTAAGAAATCCCCTATTTAAGCCTCTTTTCAGAGCTAGCACCATATTTTCTTCGATAGTCAAATCAGCGAATGTGCCAATAGTTGGTTCCTGAAAAACTCTAGAAACCATAGATGCCCTAGCTTCTACTGGGATTTTTGTTACATCCAAACCATCAATGAGTATTTTGCCCTTATTAGGAAATATATTACCGGACAGTACATTCATCAATGTTGACTTACCAGCCCCATTACCACCAATTATAGTTACGAATTGACCGTCGCAAACTTTTAAATTAATTCCTTTTAAAACATGATTCTCTATTTCCGTACCTTCATTGAAGATCACATCAACATTTTGTAATTCTATCATATTAATCTCGTCGAATTTCTTTTTCTAAGACGTGTCGCTACCATAGTAAAAACAACAATAAATGCAGTAATAAGGTTTAAATCGGAAGCTTCAAGCCCACTATCATGAGCATTCAGAGCTAGCCCTATAAACACTCTATATAAAATAGAACTAACCACGCAGCTAACAAGAGCTACCCATATTCTTTTTGGATGAATTATTGCATCACCAATAATTACAGAAGCAAGACCCACAATAACTGTACCGGTTCCCATAGAAATATCAGCAAATCCTTGGGACTGAGCAAATAGAGAACCAGCTAATGCAACTATCGCATTACTAATTGCTAGGGCCACAATTTTCATGAATCCAACATTTATTCCATAAGCACTACTTACTCGTGGATTTACACCAATTGCTCTGACTGCAAGACCAAAATCAGAAACAAAAAAACGATGCAAAATAATTATTACCAAGATCGAAATAAATAAGGTTACTAAAATTATATTCCAACTAGCAAAAATGGTAGGAGAATCAATAATCGCAATATTTGGCCTACCCATTATACGCAAGTTGATTGAATATAATGCAGTCATTGTGAGGATACCAGCCAGCAACCCTAAAATATTCCATCTCACATTTAAATAACCAGTTATAATACCTGCAAAACTCCCAGATAACAGGGCACAAAAAGTTGCTATAAAAGGATCATATCCAGCAAAAATCATTGAAGATGAAACAGCAGCTCCTAGGGTAAAACTTCCATCAACTGTTAAATCAGGAAAATCTATAACTTTAAAAGTGATATACACCCCTATTGCTACTAAAGAATATAACAATCCTATTTCTATCGCTCCAAGTATTTGTAATTGATTCATTTGTCTATCTCCTTATTTATATTTTCTGGAATAATTATTCCTAGATCTTTGGCGACTGACTCATTAATTTTTAATTCCTTAGTTTGGCTACTAACAATTTTCTCAAGCACTTCCCGACCCTCAATGCTATCTGCAACCATATTGCCAAGCCTCTCACCACTCTTAAAATAATTAGTTCCAAGAGCTAAAAAAACTCCTTTCCGGGTCAACAAAGGATCATTAGCAATTAATGGCTTTTGGGCTGATTTACTTATAGCAACAATGCTATCAAGAGCAGAAATAATCGTATTATCCTGAGGCAGATAGATAATATCAGCAATATCCGCGATTCTAGTCATAGCCATCTTGATATCACTAGAATTACTTACGGCTATTTTTTTAATTTCAAAACCTAATTTTGGAGCTTCTGCCTCTAGTGTTTCAATCATCTTTACCGAATTTATTTCACCAGAATTATAAATTACTCCTATGATCTTTTTACCCGGCAATATTTTGTGAATAATATCGAGCAGCTCTCTTATTGGCGGGGCATCACTAACTCCAATAACCCCATCTCTTACTAGGTTCGCAGCTTTTGGATCTGTAACTGCCACAAAAGCTAAAGTCGTATTATCTTTATCTATAGCTTTTAAAATGCTTTGGGAAGAAGCCGTAGAAATACCAACCATAAAAACTGGCCTAAGTGATGCCTGATGCTTGGCAATTTGTATGCTATTACTCATAG
>CAMCTQ010000075.1 GCA_945878545.1 Rickettsia typhi | reverse complement strand
GAATTCACAACTGGGTTTTTTAACGTTATTCCACTCATATTTATTTATACCAATTTTTACTAAGTTTACTTCCTCGTTTTGTTTAGATGTCATCCCCTCGTGGGAGGGGATCCAGAACTAACTTTAGCTTTAAGCTAGATTCCAGCTTTCGCTGGAATGAAACCGTTTTTTACACCTACAAAACTCAGAACACAATATACCAACTAATTCTAAGCAATAATTATGCCACTTGCAAATAAAATAGTAAATTAATTGGTATTGGGTGATATAGCTTATCCAGTTATCATTCCTACAAATGACAATGATCTAGGATAATAGCTTTTAAGCAGGATTCCCTAACCACAAGAGAACGCGACAACCACAGCTATAAAAGTTACTTAATCCATTGTTTCTAGCATCATAGCGAGAAGCCATAAGGCTAATGAAGCAATTCAGAAAAGCATGGATCACTTCGCTTCGCTCGTGATGCCATGGTAATAAACCACTCGCATGACGGCACTTTAAAACGCTATCTCAAATTAAACGGCTAAAGCGCTACTATTTATCCTTCAAGTCAATAAACTCTTTAAATTCCGCAATTACCCTTGAGTATAATTTATATTTAAATGGGATTATATTATCAAGTAATTCATGCATTTCCATCCATCGCCAACTATCAAATTCTGGATGCTTAGTCTTGACATTGATATCAGAATCCTGACCTGTAAATCTTATTAAAAACCATTTTTGCCTTTGACCGCAATATTTACCATCCCAAAGCTTATGCACTAAAAACTCTGGTAAGCGATAGCTATACCATCTTTTACTTTCAGCAATTATTTTACCTTTATCGCTACCTATCTCTTCTGCCATCTCTCGTAAAGCCGCTGCACTTGGCGTCTCTCCTAAATCTATCCCACCCTGAGGCATTTGCCACCCATTGGCCCTTGAGTCCACCCTCTTGCCTACAAAAATTCGGTCATTTTTATCAATGATCATCATACCCACACCGGGTCTAAAAGGTAAACTATATTCCGCCACCTCTGCTTTCTTCCTTACCATCCCTATTTTTGCTCCTTTATAAGGCTAGATACTGGTACTATCAAAATACCTCTCTTCTGGAGAGAAGGCAACCATTCCCTAATCATTTCAATAGTTAAAATAAAGCCCTGGGAATAACCTAAAGCTACACCGTTTTTTTCTGCTAACTTAGCAAGGGCTTCTAGTTTAATCTTGATAGATTTTTTATCGGCCTCCTCATCTAAAACAAGGCTTGAAGGTATTATATTATCATGCGCCTTAAAATGCCTTGCTACTTTATCAGTTCTACCTTTACCCATAATAAAAATTAAATTTTTGTCAGCTATTTGATCAAAAACACTTGATGAAGCCTTTATATTATCAGTAAACACCTCTTTATAATTTGAATAAACACCATCATATTTTGCATGAGAATTTAATATTATGTTTAGTCTTAAAGCAATTTCTTCCGGTGCTAGCGCGGTAGTTAAAGCATATTTTCCAGGATTGTCTGAAGATTTACCTGTTTGCAATGGTAAATATAAATAAATTTCATGCCCCTTGCTATGAGCTTTGTTTAATAATGGTTTTAACGTTTTTGTATAGGGTAAAAATCCAAGAGCACACTCAGCTGGCAGTGTTAAAGCAAGTTCTGTTGATCTACGATTTAAACCAAGGTTGGTAACAATTAATGCAATCTTTGGCTTACCATCAGACTTTATGTCACCCTTTAAGGATAAAGCTTCACCCCCCTCTCCTAAAGATTCTTCTTGCTTAACTTGGTTAGCAACAAGAAGTTTGTTAGTTTTTTCAAGCAATGCTGCAGATCTATCAAGCAATTCCTCTTGACTAAGAAGAGAATCAGGTTTTGTAGATTCACTACTAGACACAGAGTCAGTAGTATCAATTTTACCTTCTGAGTCCGCGATTTTTGACTTGCCAAAATAATCAACTTCAACTTCACCACTCTTATTCGGCAAATTCCTGATATCATAATACCCATATTGATTTTGCACGATAGCTTTATTTATCTGATTAGGCCTGACGTAGCTAAACCAAGAAATTAACAAAATAGATAAAACAACACTAAGCCCTATATTAAAAAATATTAGATACTGTTTAATACGCGCCCTGACTTTTAAATCTTTAAACACATTATTTACTTTTCTTTTCTCTAATTATTAATCCACGAATTAAGTCATAAGCACGAGCATACTGATAATCCTTCTTGTATTTTTCAGACATTTTATAGTCATCTATTTTCTCAGCTGCATCAACAAGTTTTGCATCAACTTTATCTTCGTTATTATACTTTTTAAGATAGCTTTTTATTGAAGATTCATTAAACGCGCTGTCTTTCTTTTCTTTTTCCGTATACTCAACTTTTGCATTCTCGATAAAAATATCTGGCTCAATACCCTTGCCATTAATCGATCTACCACTTGGGGTATAATATTTGGCAGTAGTAAATTTGACCGCTGCTCTTTTATTAATTTGTGTAAAGGTCTGGACTAACCCTTTGCCAAAAGAAGTCGTCCCAATTATAATCGCTCTATTATGATCTTGCAAAGCTCCAGCTACAATCTCAGAAGCGGAGGCAGAACCGGAGTTAATCAATACCACCATTGGAACTTGTGGAGCTTTTTCTACAAATCTACCAGCAGAAATTACTACATTTTCTTCATCTTTTTTGCCTTTTGTTGATACAATTATTCCATGATCCAAGAAATATTCACAAACTGCTACAGCCTGGTCAAGAAGCCCGCCAGGATTACTCCTAACATCTAAAATTAACCCCTTCAATTCTTTTTTTTCCGCGGTTGCTTTCTTAGTTAAATCTTTTATCGCCTTTTTAAGCTCACTTATCGTCTGATTATTGAAAGTAACAATCCTAACATAACCAATCCCGCCGTAATCATCCAGTTCTAAATCATATTTAATTGGTTTGATTTTAACAATCTCTCTCTTTAAATCAATTTCAGTAGTTTGGTTCCCCTCTTCTTTGACTACAAGTAAATTAAGTTTGGTTCCAGGCTCACCACGCATTTCTCGAACAGCTTTATTATATCCAAGATTAGAAACTAGCTGGCCATTAACTCCAATTATATAATCACCTGACCTAATTCCAGCTTTGTGCGCTGGTAAATCATCAATGGGTGAAATAACCTTTATAGCACCTTGATCAGGAATTATTTCGACACCTATACCACCAAATTCACCGTCAGTTTGATCAAGAAAAAATTCTAGATCCTCATCAACAAAATAGCCAGAATATGGATCAAGAGAGTGAAGCATTCCATCAATTGCTTCATCCGTCATTTTTTGGTAATCCACCTCGCCCATATAATCTTTGTCAACACGCTGCAAAACATCTTGGAATTGCTTACAATAATAAAGCGGAGGTTGATTGTGAATCTCTTTTTTTGCCTCTAGCGCAAAAGCAGAGCAAAAACTTAGATTACCAAATACTATCAATATTTTTACAATAATCCGTAATCTAATACTTTTTATAAAATTAGACATATATTTCGAGATCCCCTGCTCTATTTAACAATGCTTTTTCTTGGATAAACTGGAATCTTTTTTCCGGGTTTTTTCCCATCAGATTATCTACTATTACATTTGTATTGTCAAAATCATCTATGCTTACTCTGTATAATAGCCGCAATTTAGGCTCCATAGTTGTCTCTTTGAGTTGTTTTGGCGTCATTTCTCCAAGCCCCTTAAACCTACCAACCTCAATTTTTGCCTTACTCGAAACAGCTAATTTATCCATTATTCGTAACTTTTGCTCGTCATTGCTTGCGTAATAAGTCTTATTATTCTGCGTTAAACGATATAAAGGCGGTTTCGCCAAATATAAATGACCATTAACTATGAGCTTACGCATCCGGAGAAAAAAGAAAGTCATTAATAATGCAGCAATGTGAGCACCATCAACATCTGCATCGGTCATAATAATTATTTTTTCATAACGCAGGGCTTCTTCTCTATAATGATTCATTGATCCACATGCAAGAGCCGTCTCAAGATCCTGTATTTCCTGATTAGCTAAGATTTTTTGCAATGGAGAATTGGCAACATTTAATATTTTACCTCGAAGCGGCAAAATTGCCTGTGTCTCCCTGTCTCTTGCTTGTTTAGCTGACCCTCCAGCAGAATCACCTTCCACTAGGAATAGCTCCGTTCCTTCGGAACTGTTCCTGCTACAATCGGCAAGTTTTCCAGGCAGCCGTAATTTTTGCGTAGCACTCTTTCTATTAACTATTTTTTCATTTTTTCGATTTAGCCTATATTCAGCATTGTTAATAATATGATTTATTAACATATCGGCTGCGTATCGATTGCTACTGAGCCAATGATCAAAATGATCTTTTACCATGTTTTCAACGTGCTTAACAATACCATTTGAAACTAATTTTTCTTTGGTTTGACCTTGAAACACGGGATTTTTAATAAAAACAGAAATAACAATACAAGCAGATTCTAAAATATCTTCAGGAGTAACTAGAGATACTTTCTTAAGTCCAGTCATTTCTCCATAAATTTTAATGCTTCGACCAAGCGCAGCTCTATTGCCTTGTTCATGAGTCCCTCCTTGATATGTTGGAATAGTGTTACAATAAGATTGCACAAAATTTTCATCTTCATGCCAACACATCGCCCATTCTATCTTGATATTCTCTAATGCTATTTCAGCACTACCAGAAAATATTTCTCCGCCAATGATTTTATCCTTATCCAACTTTGAATCTAAGTAATCCCTGAGTCCATTAGGGAAGTGAATAACTGATTTATGGGGAACTTCATCATTATGGATTAATTCTGGTGCACAAGACCAATGAATTTCGAAACCTTTATATAAATAAGCCTTAGATTTTGCTAAATCATATACTCTTTTTGGTTTTAAAGATATATCTCCAAAAATTTCTGGATCTGGACTAAAAGTAATTTTAGTCCCCTTTAATTTTTTAGGAGATTCCGTTTTTTCTAATTTTGTAACAGCATATCCTTTTGAATAATCCTGACTATATACAAAACCGTCCCTATATACCTCAATGTTCAATTTGTCTGATAAAGCATTTACTACCGATATTCCAACACCATGCAATCCACCAGACGTTTGATAAGCTTTATCTGAAAATTTTCCACCAGAATGTAATGTTGTTAGAATCACTTCTAAAGCTGATTTTTTTGGAAATTTTGGATGATTGTCAACCGGTATACCTCGGCCATTGTCAGCTATCGATATACTACCATCTGCAAACATTTCAATCGTAATACGGTTTGCATAACCAGCAACTGCTTCATCCATCGAATTATCTATTACCTCTGAAACCAGATGATGCATGGAAGCTTCATCTGTCCCACCAATATACATACCAGGTCTCATGCGAACTGGTTCTAGACCTTCTAGAACTTCTATATCACTTGCTGTATAAGAGTCATCCTTAGACTTTTTTTTGACACCAGCAAAATTAAACAGATCAGACACTCAAAATCACCTTGGAACATTATTATTAGCAGCACTCAACTTATCTAATTTTACAATAAAAAGCAAGACTAACATGTTAGACATTGATTATAAATTTAGGACTTTTGACGGAAAACAAAATCTAGTTGGGATTAATTATCAAAAATCAGCTTAGGCTGTTAATAGGAAAAGCAATAATCTTGGAAGATGGTTGCCAGAACAACGAATCCAAGCTTATTACTCTATCGAGGCTTGGAAAAACATCGAACTCGGAACTCAGCTCATTTGAGACAAAGACTATAAAAATAAAAATGGCAGCACTGGCAAAACATCACTAATTAACCTTAATAGCAAAAATAATGTAATTCACTGATATTTTTTATGTTTGTTATAGGACTCATCGATTCGTCCGGATTCATCAACCAAGGAACACAAGCATGGATTACATATTCTCAATTTGTAATTTACTCGTGTTCCAAACCTTTTTATAAAAAACTGTAAAACTTTTTATTTTAAACTAAGGTTACGTATGTTTAACCGTAATCTTGATCTTGACCTAATAATGCCATGTCATCAGAATTCCACTGAATCCAGATATTATCATCAGGTGTTTTAATCCTTATTTCACTCTCAGTATCTCTGAATCTAATAGTTGCATCAGCAATAGTTTTAAATATAAAACTACCAGAAGCCCCATCAAATCTAATCACTGAATTAACTGGGAGATTTATAACATTGAAGGCATCACCACCAGCTATAGGTAGGTCACCACCACCGATCACAGGCACATCACCACCAGCTATAGGTAGATCACCACCACCGATCACAGGCACATCACCACCAGCTATAGGTAGATCACCACCACCGATCACAGGCAAATCACCACCAGCTATAGGTAGGTCACCGCCACCGATCACAGGTACATCACCACCAGCTATAGGTAGGTCACCGCCACCGATCACAGGTACATCACCACCAGCTATAGGTAGATCACCACCACCAATCACAGGCACATCACCACCAGCTATAGG
>CAMCTQ010000074.1 GCA_945878545.1 Rickettsia typhi | reverse complement strand
CGGAGCTGGGTATGACTTAAACTTGTCTAAAAAGTATGTTGGTCACCAAGGGTCTTTAAAAGTTCGTGTGAACTTTTAATTAAGTTATATCGGTTCTGTTACATCTCTTGTTTATGAATAGATAATCTTAGTATAAGCCAGTAAAAAATCATGTATCTGCCTCCCTGGTTGAAAATGGTTAATTGAGTAAACAGATCGTCATCCTGAGCTTTTCGCAGACAAGCGTGAGGATCCGTCTTTCTCTCTGGGATTTGCCAGCCTGGATCATTACGCCGGCCTATGACCTCCTCAGGATTAGATTTAGCACTTATAAAAGCACTCTAAATTGTTATGGATTTAGAAACACATCCTTTGGATGTTATAAAACTGTAATATCTTTGAATGGTGGTATTTGTAAGAGCTTTTTGGACTTAGTTAGATTTTGCAGGATAAAGATATGGCGGAGAGAGAGGGATTCGAACCCTCGATAGAGATGTGATCCCTATACTCCCTTAGCAGGGGAGCGCCTTCGGCCACTCGGCCATCTCTCCGCAACATGCTAGATATAACATCGAAATTTTTACTTTTCCAGCTTTATTTTGCTAATTTGGTAAAATATTTAGGATATTATTAGTTTGTACTTGGGAATGAGTGTACAATAGACTATCTTTGGTAGCGTAGTTCAAAAGAAATCTAATGATAACGATTACTATAGATAACTATAACCTCCTAACCTAATGACTATTTTCAGCAAACTCCCTAAATGCCTTTGAGCTATTTCTGCGGTTAAAATAACCAGTTACTGTTTGATTTTTTCCGTTTAATTCAACAGTTATTTCTTTCGAATAAGCTATAGTATAAAATTCATCCCTGGTAAGAGAAAATATACCTTCTTCTTCACGGCCATTTGAATTAATGTTATAAGCAACAATTTTAGGTTTCTTTATAGGGTTGAAACTCAGAATTTTTTCATTATCTATAAGAAATTTTAAAGTGCTATCATATCCGTTAAATAATACGTCAGATTTTTTAGAGCTATGCCATCTTACGCGTAATTTGTAATCATCACGATTAGTATCACGGCTTAATAGAAAATAAAAAGAAGTGTCTTTTGTTTTTTTAAAACTCAAGTAAATAGGTTTTGACTCAGAATGGGCCCATGTTAAATCTTTATTGTAATGAGAGCTTGTTTCAGATGAGTAACAGCCTGACAGGGCAATTAGAGTAAATAAAAATGGTAGAAATGTTTTCATATCTTTATTTAGCGTAATGTTAATTTTGTTGATTTAATATAACGCTAATAATCTTTATAGTAAACTATATAAATCATTTTGATTTTGTTTGTTTAAAAATTATGATTGACTAATTGCAGTGTAATCCAATATAAGGATCCTAAAAGAATATGGGGGAGGTAATAAATGTCTAAAAAGAAGAAAAAACAATCACAACAAGCAAAACAAGCACAACAAGCACAAGAAGAGCAAGAGAAAAGGTTTGAAGATTCTCTAGACGAGCTAGTAAGAATTATGTTAATAACCCCTGGTGTCACGGAAGGTCTTTTAAAAAACAAAACTTTTGTAAAAGAGGCTTTGCTAGAGACTCAAAAAGCTCAGAAAAATAAAGACGATATAAAAGGGTTAGGAGATAAATATCATGTATCTTCGCAAGAGATTAGTGGAGGTTTATCAGAAGTTGAAGAGGTTCTTACTAAAATCCTTGGTGATGATCAATAGTTATCAAAGTCAGATAACCGTAAAATGCAAGTAACCCTGATATTAATAGCGAGTTATTCGTTATATTGATGGGTCTTGCTATAACATTAGCAGATTAACTAAAATTACTAGCATAAGTTTTCTTTATTAATCTTCGTCTTTTTGGATTTATTACTTCAAAGTTGTAATTTTTCTTTTTGGCGAATTCTATTGCTTCTGCCAGGGTTGGAAACTTTATTTTAATTTCGTTAGACGTATCACTAGATGATGTACGTCCCATAAGAGTTTCTTTAAACTTGCTACCAGGTTGTTCTACAAATTCCATTAGCCAGAAATGAAGACCATCTCCAGATTGTGTGGATGATTTTGTTGGGATATAAATTCTAACTTGCATATCAAAAATAAATAATGTTTAATTAGCATAAAATAATAATAATTGAGATTTATGTCTAAATCTATCGAAAAAATGACTTTTGAAGAAGCTTTGTCTGAGCTTGAGAATATAGTGAAAAGAATTGATACTGGTCAGGAGAGTTTAGCTGATGCTGTGTCTAGTTTTGAGTTTGGAGTTGCACTCAAAAACCACTGCGAGAAAATGTTAAAAGAAGCAAAGTTAAAAATAGAAAAAATTACTATTACTTCTGAAAATAAAGTAGAATTCACAGAAATTGAAGTTTGATCGGTTGTAATGAATGATATAAAAAAACCAATCATAGGAATTATTCTTGATATAAATACCGATTCCCAGAAATATTCATATTCCGCGCTTCCTTGGTATGCTCTTAGAGCCTGTTATTCTGAAAACGTTGAAAAAGCAGGAGGGATACCGGTTATGCTTCCTTATAATAAAGACATTGATGCTACGCTCGACTTTATTGATGGACTCATTATACCTGGTTGTGATGAGGATATTCATCCTAAATTTTATGGCCGTGAAATAATATCTGATAGAGTTAAAACTAAAGATACTAGAACTGAATATGAACTAGAATTTACCAAGAAAGCGCTTAGCAAAAATATGCCAGTTCTTGGTATTTGTAATGGGTTGCAACTAATTAATGTGATTCTCGGTGGAACTCTCATACAACATATTCCTGATCATTTCAGTAGCGATTTAAATCATGAACAACCACCTCCAAAACATGTTCCAACTCATCCTATATTTATTAAAGAAGGGACGATTTTAAGAGGTCTTACCACTGATGTTGAAATTATGGTAAATTCAACACATCATCAGGCGATTGACAGTCTAGGCAAAGGTCTTGTAGTTTCTGCCCTGGCTTCTGATGGCATCATTGAAGCTGCTGAGTCAAGAGATTACAAGTTTTTAGTCGGTGTGCAGTGGCATGCTGAATATCTAAATTCGCAGCTAGATAGGAATTTATTTAAAAGATTAATTGAAGTAAGTTCGTAGATTGTATATAGTCGATTTATCGCTAATTTGAGCCATAAGTTGGTATTATTTTCAACTAATTAAAGTACTTGTAAATATATGTTTCCGATTGTTAGATTAAGAAGAAATAGAAGAACTAGTTGGCTTCGTGACCTCATGGCAGAATCAACTCTTCGTCCTGAGGATCTTGTATTGCCAATTTTTGTGGTTGAGGGCAAGAATGAGCGTCAGGAAATTAGTACTATGCCTGGGGTTTATAGGCAATCGATAGATCAAGTGATAGTTACAGTAACAGAAGCGCAAAAAAGAGGGATAAAAGCAATCGCCTTATTTCCAGCAATTGATGATGATTTAAAGTCCGAAAATGCTGATGAGGCTTATAATCTTGATAATTTAGTTTGCCGCACTATTAGAACCATTAAGAACAAAGGTCTTGAAATAGGTATCTCGTGTGATGTAGCTCTTGATCCTTATACTACTCATGGTCATGATGGTATTTTAATTGATAATGATGTTGATAATGATAGAACGATTGAAGCTTTATCTAATCAAGCACTGGTTTTAGCAAAAGCAGGTGCAGATATTATTGCTCCTTCTGATATGATGGATGGTAGAATAATGGCTATTAGAGAAGAGCTTGATGCCAATAATTTTATTAATGTGAATATTCTTGCATATGCAGCAAAATATAATTCTAGTTTTTATAGTCCTTTTAGGAAGGCAATAAAAAGTCAGAAAAAAGAATATTTAAGTAAAGCAACATATCAAATGGATGTTCGCAATATCAAAGAAGCTATGCGTGAGATTGAGCAGGATATTACAGAAGGCGCAGATATGATTATGATAAAACCAGGAATGCCTTATTTAGACGTAATACGCGAAGCTTCTGGGAGATTTGATGTTCATATTTTTGCGTACCAAGTTAGTGGTGAATATTCGATGCTAAAAATCGCTTCCGAAGCTGGAGCTCTTGAGTGGGAAAAAGTAATAGTAGAGTCATTAATTAGTTTCAAAAGAGCTGGAGCTTCTGGGATTTTTACTTATGCCGCCTTAGAAGTTGCTGACATGATCAAATAAAATTATTAGATAAAAATATTATGGACGAAGATAAAAAAGTTAGATTAACTACGAAAATTATTGTATTACTAAGTGTAGTCATAGCCCTCATATCATCATATATTTTAATTTTTGTAGAGTTACCTGATAAACCACTATCTGGTCAAGGTGGATCTATTGCTGAAGATGTACCAATTGGAGGTAAATTTACTTTGACTGATCAGGATGGTAATAAATTCAGTAGTGAGCAAATGAAAGGACATTTAAGTCTAGTTTATTTTGGTTTTACATATTGTCCTGATATTTGTCCGACTACTCTAAATAAGTTATCAAGTGTTCTTGCCACTTTGGAGAAATATAAAATTGATATAATGCCAATATTTATTACAATTGATCCTAATAGAGATACATCTCTATTATTAAAGGAGTATCTAGGACATTTTCATCCTAAATTTATAGGTCTTACCGGTGCGGAGAATGATTTGAAACATGTGGCAGACCTTTATAAGGTATTCTATACCAGAGCTGAGGTTGCTGAACATTCCAATAATTATATGATAGATCACTCGTCTTTTGTATATTTAATGGACAGAAACGGCAAATATATGAAACATTTTTATATGAATACCCCAGAAGAAGAGATTGTTGAATATATTAGAGTGAATAAGTAGTTATTTATAAAAGGTGCTGGAGTACTAACCACTAGAAATATTTAGCTTTAATATTCTAGAATCAACATATCCTTAGTGATTTTGAAATTAGCAAAATTCTCAATTAGTGACATGCCAAGCAAAGAAATATCTAATCCTTCCGACGCTACATGAGCTTCAACATTATAGAAAGTCTTTTTGCTAATTGTAAGCTGTTTTATTACTATAGGAGCGGCATAGCTAACGCCGTTTGCTGTATTGTATCTTCTCGTGTAATTAAGCTTATCAGGTTTAAATCCTAGCTTTATTGCATCTTCTCTAGTTAAGGCGACATCACTAGCGCCCGTATCTATTAAAAAATGAATAACTTGTTTCTGCTCACCTATGGCATCTAAATGAAAATGTCCATTTCCTGATCGAGCAATTACTAATTGACCCTTGTTATTTGTCCAGCTATATGATGGTATAAGTACTGAAATTACTCTTTCCTTAACATTATTAAGCTCAAATCTAAAAGCGTAAGCTAGAATTAATAAACAGAAAATACCAAGCCACAATACTACATTTTTTATAGCGCTAGTTCTTGGCCTTTTAAAAAATATATATCCTATATATGCTAAAAGCATGAATAAAAACAAAATATTTAAAATCTTATCACTTGTCATAATGCTTTAATCTATATTTAGGAAATATTTGACATGCATGGGCTAATTATGATTACTTACACTGGACCAAGTAAAAACTCTAGTTCAAAAAACGATTATATTACTTAATCATCCGACTAAGGATATTATCCTTGCGTATGAAATGATGATATAAACCAGCGCTTATATGTAGTCCTATTAGACCCGCAAAGGTGAAAGCGCTAATACCATGTATATTCCAGAAGAAACGCGCAAGATCCACATTTTTTTCCGCGCTGGCGGGAATAGTGAATAAATTAAAAACATTCACTTCGTGACCACCAAGAATAGACATAAGAACTCCACTAATTGGCATTAGAAACATAAAGACATATAGTAGATAGTGGGTAATTCTAGAAGCTAATTTCTGCCATGAGGGCAAATCTGCAGGTAAGTCTAATTGTATATTGGCAAGGCGCCACAAGAATCTTAAGCTTACCAATGATAGAACTATTACTCCCGTTGCTTTATGCATAGAGTACAATTCCCATTTGTTAGCAGATGTTTCCATTGAAATCATGGTGAAGCCTACTATTAACAAGGCAATAATCATGATACTAATAAGCCAATGAAATAACCTAGTAATTAGTCCATAAGACGATGAGGTGTTTTTTAGCATAAAATTTCCTTATCAAGTTTTATTGATTAAAACTTATTTTCCTAATATATGCAATAGACTTCAATCTATCACATATTTTTTCAAATATAGGACGTGGCAAAATGTCTTTGCTAACAATTTCTAAGTAATGATTTTTACTAGTTATAGTAAATGATGGCTCGGTGAAGTTAAAACCGTCAATATCTTTGGCAATTCTTATAAAATGTCCAATAATTTGGCTGTTTTTAAAATCTTGTTTACAAAGAAATTTTTTAGAAATTTTAACTATATCTGTGTCTGGTTTAAAATTTGAAGAATATGATAATATAATTGTTATCATAAGTCTTTGGCAGTGGGTAAAAGGAATTTCTGAATTTAAAATATACTCATTAAGGGCTTTTGGTGTTAATGTTTGATCAAAATATTTATTTAGTG
>CAMCTQ010000073.1 GCA_945878545.1 Rickettsia typhi | reverse complement strand
AATAATATATTATTAAATAAAGATAAAATCACCATTAATGATTTTGGCGATAGCACAATCAGCCACCCATTCTTTTCCATAGCCTTATTTTTAAATAGCTCAAAGCGTCATTATAACTCCAGTCAATTCGATAAAGCATATGTAATTTTACGTGATTGTTACTTGCAAGAATGGGAATCATACGCGGACAAAGATATTTTATTACAAGCTTTTGAAATAGCATTGCTGCTACAACCATTTGTATGGAGCTTAAATTTATCTAGAGTCGAGTCTTGTACTGGTCCAGAGGGGTTTCCAGAATTACGTGGTCATGTAGCTGAGCAGCTAAGAATTTTAATTAGCAGCATGACGGAATATAAAAATAAAGGAATTTAGTGTGGTGCCGCTAGAGAGAATCGGACTCTCGACCTCATCATTACCAATGATGCGCTCCACCACTGAGCTATAGCGGCATTATACAAACAGTCAATTAATTGCCACATAATGATTGTCAGGTCAAGAGAAATATGGAAATTTAGGGAACTCCTCGTTATTAATTTTTATTTATTTAAGTACGATCTGTTGTTGGGCACCAGAAGCATTACCAGCGGCAAAACCTGATGACCATGCCCACTGAAAGTTGTAACCACCAAGCCAACCAGTTACGTCTACGACCTCTCCTATAAAAAATAAACCTGGTACTTTAATAGTTTCCATAGTTTTCGAAGATAATTCATTTGTATCAACCCCTCCAGATGTGACTTCAGCTTTTTCATATCCTTCGCTACCACTAATTGGAACTTGAAAATTATGTAATGATTCTGCGACAAATAGTAATTTTTCTTTTTTAAGGTCAGTAATTGTTTGATAGAAATCACTATTTGATAAAGCTAAATTATCAACCAAACGATTTGTAAGATAGTTTTTTAGATAATTACCAATAGTTTGTTTGTTGTTCTTATTTTCTATGAACATTTTTGCTAGGTCAAAATTTGGTAATAGATTAATGGATATTTCTTCATCTTCCAGTTTGTCTAAATATGATGAAATTTGTAAAATTGCTGGACCGCTGAGCCCTCTATGAGTAAATAAAATATTTTCAGTAAAGCTGGTATTTTTATAGGTAACTATCGAATGATTTGATATCCCGCGTAATTCTATGAATAATTTCATTTTTTCCTCGGGAACTATCAGTGGTACTAGGGCAGGTTTAGTTGGGAGAATCTTAATCCCAAACTTCTCTGCTATGCGATAGCCAAAGTCGCTAGCTCCGATTTTTGGAATTGAAAGCCCTCCGGTAGCAATAATAAGAATATTGCTGTTAAAAATTCCTTGATCACTATCTATTTTAAAATTATCGTTTTTAGAGACATCTTTGACTGTACATAATAGTTTTATATCAACTTGATATTTATTGCATAGGTCTACTAACATATCAATTATTTGTTTAGAAGAGCCGTCGCAAAATAATTGTCCTAAAGTTTTTTCATGGTAAGCAATATTATAAGATTTAACCAAATTTATAAAATCATGCTGAGTGTAATTAGACAGAGCAGATTTAACAAAATGGCGATTTTGGCAGATAAAATTATTACTAGTAGTATGAAGGTTGGTGAAATTACATCTACCACCACCAGATATTCTTATTTTTTCACCAATTTTATTGGTGTGTTCGATCATTAAAACTCGGTTACCTTTTTGGCCAGCACAAATGGCTGCCATTAAACCAGCAGCTCCTGCTCCTATTACTATCACATCATATTTGTTATACAAATCTGCTAATCCTTTCTAAAGCAAGCGGAGTAGATGATAATTGTAAGAATTTTTCTCTTTCTAAATCTAATAATTCTTGTTCGGTAACAGATTTCTTGTTGATGATCTCTTGGAAAAATTCAAGAACATCAATTTGTAATTTATCAAAGTTGCTATGGTCTATCTCAGTACTTAGGTCCATATCAGGTAAACTAACGCGTGTATTCTTATTAGATAAGTTTTTAAACTTCGTATCAAAAGCTTGTTCTAGAATTAAATTCTTATTCATATTGATAGCTACTTGAGCTGAATAATCCAGAGCAAAATAATCAGCAGATGTAGATTTATTTTGGGTAAGTATGTTTTTTAAGTTCTGCAGTAATTTGCTTTTATCACCATTACTTCTAATAAACATCTCCTTAGTACCACCCCATCCAGGGATCAAACCTACACCAAGTTCAACAAGTCCACTATTTAGATTCTGATGGGCAATTATAAAATCTGAATGAAGCAAAATTTCACATCCGCCTCCAAGTGCTGCACCCCTAGCACATGATATAACTGGAATCTTAGCATATTTTAAGTGCATCATCGCTTTTTGACCGAGATACAAGAATTTTTCTATTCCTTTGAAATCTTTATTTTCTATAGATTCTTTAAAATAACCTAAGTTAGCTCCAGCAGAGAAATTATTGCCCGACGGAAAAATATACAATTCTTTATTTTTATCTTCGCAATAATGTGTTGCATCAATCATTAGATTAAATACATCGCTATCCAAAGCGTTCATTTTGGATTTAATGACAAAAACGTAATGGCCTTTTATAAGCTGTAGCTCTGCGGAGTTATTGCTTAAGATTATTTCTGAAACTAACTGAGTATCATCAATAGAACTGGTTTGTATATAATCAGGAATTTTTATATTGATTCCTTTTGATTTTAACCACGCATTCCCACCACCAGGCATTTTGTCCAATAATTCAAACGGCCCATATTTTAAGCTATAACCTAGCTTCATTGCAAGGTCTATATTAGTTTTGTCATTAGTGACTGCTGGAATAAGAGAAATAATATATGAGAAAAAATCTTGTAAAATATCAGATATAAATTTGCTGTATTTATCGCCACAATTTAAAACATCTTCTATACCTTTATATTCAATCATTGCGGGAGAAGTACGATAACTGAAATCATCAAAATTAATCTCTTGCTTTGTAGTTTTGCCACTTGCATCTTTTGATAATTTATAGAAACCACCACCTGACTTTCGTCCCACAAGATTTTTTTCTCTCATTTTTTCAAGCACCTTAGTTTGAACATATGCTTGGTGATATTTATCGTTATTTGATAGAGATGTTAAAAGTGATCGAGATATTAATCCCATTACATCATGACCGATAAGATCGTATAATCCAAAAATACCTGTACTTGGGAATCCAAGATATTTTGAAAAAATATAATCTATTTGTGATGGATTTAAATTTTCTTTTATCCCCTTGCGAACTGCTAATTCAAGTAAGAAGCATCCAACCCTATTGGCAATGAAACCAGGAGTGTCATTGCAATTTACAATTGTTTTTCCAAGAAGCTTTGTAAGAAAATTTGATAATTCTGGTCTAATTTCCTTAGATGTTTCGGAATCAGTGACAAGCTCAACCAATTCCATGTATCTTGGCGGATTAAAAAAATGAATAATAGCAAAATTTTTGCGGATATTAAGAGGAAGTTTTGCCCCTAATTCCGATAAAGGTAGTGTTGAAGTATTGGATGACAATATAGCTGTTGGCTTTAAATATTTACTGACAGAATCATACAATTGATGTTTTATATCAAGTTTCTCAACTATTACTTCAATAATTAAATCTGCTTCTCTTATCAGGGAAAGATCATCTTCTAAATTACCGAGCCTGATGTATTTTGCATAATCAGGATGAGATAATGGGGCAGGCTTTGTAGTAAATAACTTTTCATAGGAATCATTCACAAACTTATTTTTATCACCTGATTTGTTATCTGCAATATCAAGTAAGATAACATTAGTTTTAGAGTTTGCGATTTGGGCCGCGATACCGCTGCCCATGACTCCTGATCCAATAACGCAAACGGTTTGTATTTTTTGCATAAACTTATTCTCCATCAATTGCTAGGCCATTTTTCCAATGTAGATCCATATACATAAATTAAGTAAAGATTTAGGATACAATAGTCTTTATTTCGTTGAATTATCTTAGGCTATTTCTTGTCACTTATGTAGCAGCTTGCTCCAAGGCTATTTGTTTATTACTCTTCACCCCTAATATATCAAGGAACGATCTTAGTTCTTGTCTTGCTGCTACATGCGAAATACTGAAGGATTTGTTGTGATTTGCTACTTTTAAGTCAAGCAGGGTAAGTCCTTGCGGAAATAATTCTCTAAAAATCACTCGTTCGCTAAAACCAGGTGCGATGCGGAAGGAGATTCTCTTTGCTAATTTCTCCAGTGCTTCACTTACATTTCTTTTGTTGTGAGCATCAAGATTTGCTAATCTATTTCTCAGTACTACCCAGTCAATTGATCCTTTATCTCTAGTTGCTCTTTCCATTTTTTGTTCCCAAATCATTTGGCTGTAAATGGATGGTTTTGATATATCAAGCGTTTCACCATCTATTTTAGCCATTACATCCAGATCTAGGAAACTGTCATTAATTGGTGTAATTATTGTATCTGCATAAGAATGAGCAATTTTTGACAGGTGAGTGTAACTTCCTGGGGTATCAATGACTATATAATCTGCATGACTCTTTGCCTGGTTTAAGGCTTGTTCAAAGGAAGATTGTTCTTCTTGTTCTCTTTCAATATCTTGCTTAGCACTTTGCATAATATGGAAATGCATAGGCATCATTACTTTATTTCCAGGATTCTTTTGATTGTAAGTATTTCGATTATTTATATAACTAGTTAGAGAATGTTGACGAGAATCTACATCAATACTTGCAATGTCATACCCCCTATCGAGCAAACCAATAATCAAATGCATTGAACAAGTGGTCTTGCCAGCTCCGCCTTTTTCATTGCCAACAACAAAAATATGTGGGTTTTTATTTTGATTCATAATTATCTTTTACGAACTGATTTAATAATCTAACACCAAAACCGACGGCTCCTTTAGGACAAATCGGGTTTGTTCCTTTTCTATCCCAAGCAACCCCGGCAATATCGAGGTGCGCCCATTTTGTGCCTTCCTTAATAAAACGACCTATAAAATGTGCGGCAGTTGAGCTACCTGCTAGCCCTTTCTCATTGCCAATATTAGCAATATCAGCAACTGGGGATTTGATCATTTCGTTATAGTCTGGGTGCAGTGGCATACGCCATAATTTTTCATTTGTTTTAAGAGATGATGCTATTAGTTTATTGGCAAGTTCATCATCATTTGCATAACATCCAGCGTATGTGCTACCTAAGGAAATAGAAATTGCTCCTGTTAAAGTTGCTAGATCTACGATGCATTCGGGTTTGAAATTTTCTTGTAGATAAGTTATGCAATCACATAAAACGAGGCGCCCTTCAGCGTCGGTATTTAGAACTTCAACAGTTTGGCCGGACATTGTTCTTACAACATCACCAGGTCTTTGAGCGTTGCCACCTGGCATGTTCTCAACTAACCCTACTATACCAACAACATTGACTTTAGCATTTCGAAGAGCAAGAGTTTTTATGGCTCCAACCACTGCAGCCGACCCGCCCATGTCATATTTCATATCTCCCATACCAGCTGCTGGCTTTAATGATATGCCACCAGTATCAAAAGTTACGCCTTTTCCTACAAAACATATTGGATCGCTGTCGTCATCTAGGCCGTTATATTTCATAACAACCAATTTTGATTCGTTGGACGATCCTTGGCCAACACCAAGCAATGCTCCCATCCCCAAACTCCTCATCTGGCTTTCGCCAAGTATATCTACGTCTACACCAAGTGGGTCTAATTTCTCTAGTATTTTTTCTGCATAACTTTCTGGATAAAGAATATTTGGTACTTCGTTTGTACAATCACGAGCAAAGAATACCCCCAGTGCCAAAGATTTTTGTTCCTCAAAAAGTTTTAATACTATTTCGTGATCATCAACTATGATATCAAAATCCTCAGTGATAAATTTTTCATCATTACTTTTCATTGTTTGGTATTTATCAAATCTGTATGAAGCAAGTAATGCGCCGCCACCTAGCAGAGCTGCTATGTTTTCTTGCTTAAAAGAACCTATTTTGTTTGGTAGTTTAATTCCAACTGAAGATGCCCTACAAGAAGTTGCAAGCGAATGAATCCTCCCACCTATCTCTTCAATTTTTACTGCCGAAATATGATCTTCTGATCCAAGAGCAATTAAAATTAGGTAACGTATTTCACCATCTTTGTTTGTAGTAGTCAAAACCTTAGAGTAACCGTATTCCGGTTTAAAAATTCTTTCATCCTTAATAGTTTTGGAGATAAGACCATGATGTTTTTGGTCAATCAGCAAAGTTTCGGAGTCAATCTTTAAATTACCATTAATGATAATTGCTATAGCTTCGTTATTATCTAGATCTTTATTCTCAAAAGAAACTTTTAACATTGTTTTTGTCCTTTATTTAATAATCAAAAACTAAGTATATAACTACACTTTGGTGTTGACAATAGAAATTCAAATACCTGGAATATTTAGACTATAAGTAATAGCAATAACAAGTTTGTTAATAATTGCATCAATTATTATATAAAAAACACCGAACATAACAATTATTTGCGCTGGGGTGAGAACAAAAAACACTTGTAAATTAGGCA
>CAMCTQ010000072.1 GCA_945878545.1 Rickettsia typhi | reverse complement strand
GATATAATATATAATAGTAGCGATCATAATTGTGCATGATATACCAAGAGAGTATCTGAGTTTAAGCATGAACCACAGCATATTTTGGTCACTAATAACGGCTTTTTTTGTTTGATCACAAAGATATCTTTTTTCAAATTTATGTGATGTAAACATTCGTATTATTGAAATATTAGCTATAGCATCTACGATCTTTCCTGAGATTAAAGCTTTATCATTGCTATATATGGCAGAGTAATGATGTATATTTTTTGCAAAATATAAACTTATACTGACAAAAACTATGAGCCAAGTTAGGAATATTAATGCTATAGTATAATGAACGGTATACATAGTTATTAGAGCAAAAATAATTACGGAGAATTTTCGTAATATATCTTCATTTAAGTGAGTAAAAATCATCTCAAGAGATCTTGCGCCTTCGGTGATTCTGTTTGTCAATTCTCCGGCTAATTTTCCTTGAAAAAAACTATGACTATGATGCTGGATGTGATTGTATAGCTCATCAACGATTTCTGCTTTAATTTTTGGCAATGTTTTTAAATGTATATAGTTATATATTAGCCAAGTAACATTTAATGTTTCCCACCACAAGGCGTATATTAGTATCCATTTAAATAAGATGATAGCTAAAGATTCTTGGTTAGCATTGTTAGAGTATTGTTCTATTTGATCAGTAAGCTTTTGCAGCAATATACTATCGATAGACGTGGTGATTCCAGAAACAAAGATTATTGCTATTAAAGCAATTACTTTCCATTTATGTTGATTAAAGAGAAAATAGCAGATTTTTTTTAGAACTACCTTTAGTGGAACTATTGACTCTGTATTGTTATTCATAAGTAAATTAATGTTTTTAAACACCTGCTCGTATAGTTGTTGTGCGCCTTAATTGTACTCTATTTTTTGTTTTTAAGGTAGAAAAATTTCTAGATATCTATATCTTTGGAAAAAGAGTTCTTGATTATTTAAAGAAAAAGTGATAATGTGCCGCGGTTAACTTAAAATTTAAATGGTTACATTTAGTAATGTCTAATAGTTTAGAAAAAAATAATTTATTTACAAATAATGTAGGAGAGGGTGACGTCTTTTCTGATATACACTATATTTGTAAATCGACTTCTTTGATTGTTGATTCTCTTCAAAAAGGTTTGGATGTAGCGCAATTGCCAAATGGTGATATCTTGATTACAGAAGTTAAAACTGTTAATACTCAGTATAGTTGGGATAAGAACAAGCAAAAAATGGCTAGAATCAGTCAGAATTAAACCATCTTCAAAAAACAAACTCTATTAGGCTTTGTGTGGCCATGCAATTGCCCAAATTGTTCCCAGTGAAATAATAAACATAAACCATCCTATTACAAAGGGAGAGTTTGTATAATGGTATAATCCAAGACAGATAGCTGGTGCCATTTTTCCTATAGCAGCTGAACCAATTGAACTTCCAATTCCGGTAACCAAATATTTTTCTGTTTTAGGTAGAAGGCCATCGTACCATAAGTTTATGGTGTTGCTAAACACAATACCGATTATTATTATCCAGATCTTTACAGATATTATGTAGACAAAAGAGCTGTTTTCAACATAGTACCAGATTGGTAATATAGTAATTGCCAAAATGCTAACATTAAGTAGTAATATGTTTTTTAATTCAAATTTTATCAGGAAAGCGCCTATTATCGGCAGAAGTATCATGTCCATAATCAAAAGAGTAGTATTAGATGGCATCATGTCTTCTAGAGTCAGATTGGTAAATTCTGGTACTAAATTGTTCATAATAATGAATGGCACGGAATATGTCATGTAAGCAAAGCCAGAAGTAATAGCTATTCTAAGTAGCAGAATTTTGTTGTTCCATAGAGTTTTTATTGCCCCGGTAGAGTATAGCGATAGTATTTGTTTAGTATTCAATGATAATTTTTCGGTTTTATAAATCCTTAAGATATATCCGAATAAAGCCGTAATTCCTCCTATAATAAAATAGATTCGCCACTGCTCCGATTCACGATGTTCAAGAGCTATGGTGCTGACAAAAGACGCAAGTACTATACCTATCATCACGGATGTTTGATATAAATAAGAGCTTTTAAAGGCGTCGTTTTTATCTTTCTCTGATAAAATATATAATTTTGCTATCGTAATCTCGCCTGCAGAAAAGATACCTCCAAAAAAACGAAGAATTATAAGTAATATAGGAGCGTAAACCCCTATTTGTTCATAGGTTGGAATAAATCCAAGGGCTATAGTACTTATGCCAACTCCAATTAAAGAATATGACAAACTAACAGCTGGTCCATGAGTTAAAGCGATAAGGCCAAAGATATAAGAGCCTAGAGGTCTAGTGATTATTGTAGTAGCTAAAATACTGTAAGCTAATATCAAGGAAATCATGGGATCGGAATTTGGGAAAAAAAGCTGTGCAAATATCGGTGCCAAGAAAGCATAAAGAGCCGTGTCGAAGTGATCTACTGTATTGCCAATTAGAATTGAGTAATCCCGCTTTGATAAATTTTTCATATATATTTTTCATATAATGGTTAAATTTACCAGGGATAATACTTATGTTGTGTATATCTGTATTGTTCAAAAGGGTCACGGCCACGCTCTACGGACGTTGCTTGCCATGATGACTTGTTTTTTGAACACGTACAAATAAATACGCACAATAGTATTTTCCACCTCCCTTCGCAGGCATTATCCTGATCAGGTGCATTCAAATTCATAAAATTTGAGTAGGGTATAATCTCAGCCTTTCTCTCTGGCACCCCTGGCATATCTTGGAAACATATATAAAGTATTTTTAATTGTCAAGTCAGTAGATTTTTGGGCAAATTGATGGCAGGGCAACCGTCTTAAAAAATGGTTGAGTAACTCCCAAAACCGATGTCATCCCAGATATTAAGACTCACAAATAAGCGCTAAAGCGCTTGTTCGTCTAATTTCTAGGATGACAGTCGTTGGTTTTTTATTTCCGTAAACGCCAACGTTTTTTAAGGTGGTGGCTCTGAATATATGGTGATTAAATTTCCACATATATTAATAAATAGTCAATTACCAGTAAATGCAAAAGCTTATTTACTGGTAACGGGGTGTAACAAAGGTATAGAATTACATGATAGATAATCCATTTAGAGTTGAAGATATTATTATGGCAAAGGTACCTCTTGAGAAAGAAATTGATTCAATAAAAATAGAACTTGCTGTCGAAATACAAAAACATTCTGTAAATCAGGCTTTACTACTTGAATTTATAGCAGCAAGAGATGCAGATGATCCTATTGCTCAAGGTTCTCTTGTAGATTATGTTCAAGAGAAATTTTATAAAGGACAAAATGTTGTTGTTGTACCAGATCTTTCTGGGCAGCAATTTGGTCAACAAGTCAAATATGAAGGTGAGAGAACTGAGGAAAATTTAGATAGGATTCGTGAGGGTTATCTAGATTTGTCATCTATAGATTTTACTGGCTCGAACTTAAAAGGTGCTACGTTTACAAGTTGTAACCTTGAAGGAGTTAGTTTTTGTGATTCTGACCTAAGTGGCGTTTTCTTTGACGATTGCTCTATGGCACGTGTAGATATGCGTGGTGCAGATATTAGTCATTGTAAATTTGGTGAAGATGCTGCGGAAGAGTTCCTTAGTGGTGATGATAGCCCGCTTAAACCTGTGGAAGCGTCTGAGATTTCAGAGCGTGATAAGAGCGCAAGGTATGCTGACATATACTTTAGCTCCGCAGAACCTTTGTTGCACCAGTATAGAGAGAGAAATGACGATATAATAGAGTTAGCAAAAGAAGGTTTTGAAAGTGACAAAGCTGATAAATTACGAAGGAAAGATAGAGAGATTGCTACAAAACAAGAGAAGATTGATGAGGCTTGGAAAGGGCTTAGTTATATAAAACGAGGTTATTATACGGCTGGTATCTCTACAGGTAATAAAGAGTTTGACGCATTAGTTCAAGAAAAGGCTGAACTAGATAAACAGAGAAAAGAAATCGTCAAGTTGGATTTTGATAATGATTTTGATAAAAGCAAGATTGCTTACGTTGTTGACCCTACAATTGCTGAATTACCATTATTAATGCAAGAAAATGCGGAGAATATTAGGTTTGATCCAGCATATGTAAGAGGTAGTAGCAAAAAAGAGCAGGCACAGGAAAAACAATATGTAAGATTAACTAGACAAGATGCAGAAGAATATATTGCTGCCATTAAGCAAAATCCAGAATTAACATTAAATGATTTTGCAAAAACAAAAATTCCATTGGATCAGCTAAAACCTGGAGCAAAAGTTGTTGCTGATTTCTCTACGCCAAGAGCTGAAGATGGTCAAGAATATGTAGGTACGGCAGTTGATCTCTCAGGTCTTGATTTTAGCAAAGCGAATTTACAGGAATCATGTTTTGCAGGAGCAAATTTAGAAAAGTGCAAATTTAATGGTGCAAATTTAAGTAGAGCGACATTTGAAGCAGCTAATCTCAGAGGGACAGAGTTTCTGAATACGAATGCTAAGGATGCTACGTTTTTCTACAGTGATATGAGTCCTACCGATGATGGTCAGAAAACCAAAATCATTGGTAGTGATTTTGAACGTGCTTTTATGCGTGGATCAGAAGCTGTTGAAGCTATTGTAGAAAAATCTAACTTTAACTATTCAAATATTCGAAATGGTAATTGGGATCAAGCTGTTATTCAAGAAGCGCATTTTGACTATGCCGATATGGAGGGGATTTCTCTAGCTGGTGCTAAGCTCCGAGAAGTTACAATGAAGCATACGTTGCTTGATCGGGCGATAATGACCAATACGGAATTGATAAAAGTTGATTTGACAGACGCAATGATGGTTGGTGTTAAAGCTGAAAAACTGAAGATAAAAGACTCTATACTTAGAAATGTAGATGCCAGGGGTATTAACCTAGAAGGAGGCGAGATAGATACACTTTCTAAGTTAGAAGGTCTTGATTTAGAACGTGCCTTGATGGAAAAAATTAAAGCAGATGGAGCTGATTTTCGCAAGGTTAATTTAGAACAGGCTGATTTGCGTCTAGCTGAGCTAAGAGGGGCAAATCTTGAAGGAGTGAACGCTAGATTTGCAAATCTTGAAGGAGCCGTGATGGAGGGAGCTAAGGCTGCTGGAATAGATATGACTGGCGCGCAAGTAGAAAAACTTCGTGCGGCAAAAGCGGATCTTACTAAAGCTGTTATGCAAGGAGTCAAAGGAGATGAAGCAGATTTTACTGATGCTTTGCTAGAAGCGGCGAATTTGCGTGAGGCTAAGATGCGTAAAGCCATTATGGAGAGGGTAGATTTGCGCAAGGCCGAGCTTCAAGGTGCTAAATTACCAGAAGTTAATCTCACGGGGGCTAAAGTAGAGGGGGCGGAAATCGACCTATCTAGTGATTTGCACGGCGCTAAGATTGAAGGTGCTAAAGGTAATATGAAAGAGGAGCAGCCTGATGGCCAAGTCAAAGAAAAACCAATTGAGCAAGTAGTAAAAGAGCATAATGAGGTTCATGCTGCAGAGCAAAAAAGTTGGCTAGGGAAAAAAGTTGGCAATGCTTTAAAGGCGGTTGGTTATGTTTGTCAGAAAATTGGTGGGATTATAAAACAACCATTTAGTGAAAAATGGGGTAGAATAATTGGTGCAGTAGCAGGAGCTCTTATAGTTGGTTCTATAGCAGTATCTGCGGTAGCAACAGGGGGGCTGAGTCTAGTAGCTATTGCTGGCGTCATTGCAGGAGCAGCTGCGGTTGGAGCTGTTGCTGGTGCAGTAGCTGGGCATTATGGAGCAAAAAAGATAACAGCTATCCATTTAATTGGTGCTGGTGCTGGTCTTGCTGGAGGTCCAATCGGTGTTGGTGTTGGTTTGGTAGTAGGAGAGGGGGTTGAGAGGGTAGGAGAGGCTGTTTTAGGCGAAAAACCATCTGTGCTATTAGGAGGAGGTGTTGAAGCAATTGGCCGTGGTATAGAAAATGTTGGCAAAGGTATGGCAGTTTCGCCAGAAGTGCAGTTGCGGTTGGATCAGAGGCTAGAAGTTGAAAGGCGACGTGAAACAAGTCTTGAGCAGCCTGTGCAACTCAGTCCGGAGGTTGATAGATCTGTGGATAGAGAACGACTTGATCAACGTGGAAAACAGTCGAAAAAAGGCCTTATTACTGAAGTTCCGCCGCCTCATGAGCCTCCAATGAAGGAATCAGCCAGGGATATTGGTACTAAGCAGAAGGAGCAAGAAAAGCAAAGAGCTGATAACCCGGAGAAAGCTAAAAATAAGACAGTAAAGAAGGAGAAATCAGTGCAACGTGATTGAGTGAGCTGTATTTAGGGAAAGGGAGTGAAAAAGATATTCTTCGTACTTTAAACGGTATCTTGTTCACTGCCTTGGTTGAAAATAGCTAATTGAGTAAACAGATTGTCATCCTGAGCTTTTCGTAGAAAAGCGTGAGGATCCAGTCTTTACTCTATGATTTACCAAGCAAGCCTGGATCCTTACGTCGGCCTATGACCTTCTCAGGATGACGGTTTTCGCTTTTTGAACCAGAGGGCGCAA
>CAMCTQ010000071.1 GCA_945878545.1 Rickettsia typhi | reverse complement strand
TTTTCTCCTACTTCAATAACTTCAATACTAATTTTTGCTTCTGCTTTCATTAATATATGTAGAACAGCTTGCATAATCTCAGGACCTATTCCATCACCATATGCAACTGTAATCGGAGTATTTTTTGACATTATCTTCCTCTTTGATATGAATTATTATTTATAATAGATGATAACATGATTAAAAGAATTTTTTCTATAATATATATATCAATATCTTATAGTTTTTACTCAGGATGATGCTTTTAGAACTTTTTTGTAATCTCTATTTAACAATACGACACCATAGACCCATACCAAGCAAACAATAACGAACACAGCCATTAAAAACCCTGCTATATCTTCGTGATGAGCAGTTGGAAAAATAGAAAAAGTAATAAATTGTACCGAAGCACCGATAGATTTACCAAGCTTTGCTCCCAAAACATCAACCGCAGCTTTCCCCTTGGTTTTCATCTCTTTATCAAGGGGTATATATACCATTTCCTTAGTAGCATCGAATAAAGAATATTTTACACCTTTACCAAGTACATTCTGTAATCCACCAATAAATACAATAATTGCCAAAGGTGATAAATGTAGAAAATTAATAAATATTTCATTTAAGTGTTCTTCTACTATTACAAACCCAAAGAACATACCACCGGCAATCAAAGTTATAAGTGGGGTTAATGCAGCTCCCCAAAACCATCCCAAAGTTCTTACTATTGTGTTGCCTACAAAAGCAAAAATTAACGTGCAAATTCCTGTCCAAAATAATACATTACCTTGGTAAGCCATAAAATCCTTAGCTTCAGGGTATAAAGCCTTGACCCTAGAGAACCATAGCCCCTCAATCAAATTAACCGAGGTGCTAAAAGAGATCATTAAAATACAAATAATAGCTAGATATTTAGAAGTAAAAACCATTTTAGCACTTTGGCGTAGTCCTAATTTTAATATATCCGTCCTTTTGTTTTTGAAAATTATTCCCTTAATATTTTCAATATTTTTTACCTCAACATATCTATGCAACAACAAACAAATTACCCCAGATACTAACATCAATATTGTCATTGATTTTAATATCACCTCCGATGAATTATCAATTCCAGCAAATAAAGGCAATAAAAAATGCTGCCCTTTTGAGAAATAAATTATAATACTACCAGAAATTAACAAATTCGTTTGTCCAAACAAACCAAAAAACACATAATATCTAGTTGCCTCTTCGGTTTTGGTGATTTTATTAGCCAATTGCCAAAAGAATAATGAAAAAACTATTACCGGCCAGAGCTCGCCCATTATATAAAATAAAACATAACTCCATTTTCCCCACATAATGATGAACCATTTAAAATGAGGAAAAATGTTAATGTAAGTTTTTATACGCTCGGGATCTGGATGAAAAAAATTAGTATTAGGAAAAATAACGTAAGCAAAAACGGCAAAAAAGAGTAAAAAACAGGTAACTATAATACGAAAAATTTGCTCGGTGGTCATTATATTGCACATGCGTGAATATAATATCACGAACAATATGCCCATTGGCATTTCTCCCCATAATTTAATGAAACTGAGAATCTCTGTACCAATCATTGTTACAACAAAACTATCTTTTATACTTCTGACTAAATTTTGATTCAGTAAAATAAAAAACATCAGCAATGCCATGGGCAAAAATTTACTGAGCTCATTCGATCTTATAGGCCAAACTACATATCTTATCCTACTATGCCTAATACTTGACCATAAACTTGCAATGCTCGACATGAAAACTCACTAATCCCCAATATTTGATAAGCCTGAAGCTAAACTATCAATCAAGAACTGTCAACTTGGCATTAATAATAAATATTTCAAAATATTTATTATTAATGCCAAGTCTCAAATTAAATAGAAATCCCTTTGAGATGCCCCCTAGAATATAGATATAATGTTATTAATAATCCAGTTAACATCATCGTAATTAAAGTAATACCAATAAAAAAGAAATTGCCGTCATATAGCTTACTCACTAAGCTAAGTGAAATAGAGGTAAATATTAATCTAACAGAATGAATTACGACCGACACTTTGCCCATATGATTTTTTATAGTTGTCAAAGCATTAGCATACAGAAAATTAATTAAAAATGCTGTTCCAACAGTTAAAATAGCCATGGCAGCAGTAATAATTCGTGGCTCATCTATGCCCATTAGCACTATCACAAACTGGCAAATTATACTAATAAAACACATCCCAATACTAAAAAAGAAACAATTTTTACAGCCAAATTTATCGACTAGCAAACCATTCATTAAACTTATAACACCAAATATGATAGCTAATATATTTTTATACCACATATATTCGATAAGAGGCACCCCCATATCATTAACATAATAAATAGGCGACATACTAATAAACACCCAATAAGGCGCTATGATAAAACATAAGGCACCAGTAAATACGAGCAATTTACGAGATCGGACTAACATAAAATATTCCTTAAATGGCAAAAGAATACTGATTTTACTAGTTACTCTATTATTAGCTTCTAGAACCTTATAGCTTAAAGTCAAAGCTATAAGCGCCAGACAAAATACTGCTAAAAAATTAAAACGCCAATTAGCATACAACCCAAGGTAACCACCAATAGTTGGAACCGTGGTCATAATTAAAGTAATAGAACCGTTAATCAATCCAAGCCTTGTTAACTGATCTTGGAATTTATTGGTTTCAATTAAAATAACATAACTAAGAATAGTAGGACCAGCAATACTAAGCCCCTGAACAAATCTGCCAAATAACACAAAGCTATAATTATTGGCAAGAGCACAAAGCAAAGTAGCTCCAGCGAATATTGCTAAACTGCTAATAATTATCACTCGGTAATTAAATTTATCACCCAAAAATCCAGCTATTAAACCACCAATACAATACCCGATAAAATTTAAACTTAGCGAAAGTTGAACAGCAAATGGTGATAGAGCAAAGTATTTTTGTAATGCAGGTATACAAGGAATAAAAAAATCTGCCTCTGATCTGGAAATAATACAGATAGTCAGAACAGTAATAAATAATAACATTTGATTATATGTTGTTGATTAAACAGCTTTATATTTCCCAGTCACCTTATAAGCTCGTTATGATAGCAATTTTCTTAAAACCTCTAAACACGCCCGTAGCTAATCATCTATATCTTGAATCTTTGAACTCTAATAAAAACGATACAAAATCGTCTTGTTCCCAGAACCTAAGTTTTAAAATTAGCCTTCTTAAATCAAGATTCTGGCTCAATAATAAACTGGGGTACCAGCTGATCTTATTTATAAACTATTAGAGTCTTAGGTTTCTATCATAAATACAAATAACGGTCAATAAAATCAGATGAATTCTTAAATACCTTGAGTAAAAAAGATACAAGCATTATTACAACATGACTGGAACGTATACATCATAGGGATTCAAGGCTACAGATAACACCACAATTTTTGTTATAAGCAGCCTTAAAAAGATTAAATATTAGTTAACTAGTTAACCTATTTAGTAGTAATCAGTTAAATTTTAATTTAAACTATAATTATTTAGTATAATTTAAAGAGGGTTTAACTATGAAACAAAAGATTTATAGTCTTTTAGAGAAAGAAAGCACAACTAAATTAGAAAAATTATTGGCAAACCAGACTTATCTTGATCTTAAGAATGCCAAAATCAACAATGAGCATATCAAAATTTTAACTGCGATTTTAGAAAGAAATACTACCATAACTACTATTGATTTTAGTGATAATAATATAGGTAATCCCGGAGCACGCGCCTTGTTAAAGCTTTTAGAAAATAATAAATCTATAGAAAGTATCGATCTAAAATATAATTCAGCCATTCGCGTTGAAATGTTAATTGCTATCAACAAAGCTCTAAAAGAAAAAACAACGTCATCTCACTCACACATAAGAAAGGAACAACAGCATTTGGAAAAAATAGTAGAAGAAAGACTAAAATTAACTCAAGAAAACTCAGAACTAACTGATAGACTACAATCAACCGAGCAACAAGCCTCCATGGCCAAAGACTCACTCGAAAACCAACTCAAAGCATCACAACAACAATTAGCAGAAGAAACTTCAAAACTAACTCAACAAAACTCAGAACTAGCTGATAAACTGCAATTAACCGAGCAACAAGCCTCCATGGCCAAAGACTCACTCGAAAACCAGCTCAGAATATTACAGCAATTTAATCATGCTACAATTATCGAGCATGATGCAGTAGTAGTAACTGGTAACCAGGATGAATCATCGTCATGCACTATATTGTGATCGTGCCAAGGAGTGTTTCAATAAAAACTCTCAAACGAGATAAGACGAATTCTTAAAATCAGTCTCATTTAATTGTACTAGTTACGACTTAATCCAACTTAAATTACTACAATGCAACATTTGCTCTAGCGATTGCCTCTTCAATAAGACTTACAGCCTTCTGAGCATTCTGCCAGCCGACAATCTTAACCCATTTACCTTTTTCAAGTTTTTTATAATGCTCAAAAAAATGATTTATTCTATCTTTTATCATTTGAGGCACATCTTCAATATCTTTAATACTTTCAAAGGTTACATCTATTTTAGTAGTAGGTACAGCAAGGATTTTTTCGTCTATCCCAGACTCATCCTCCATTATTAAAACACCTACTGGCCTTACTTTAATAATTGCTCCAGGGATAATAGGATACTGAGCCATTACAAGTACATCCGCTGGATCCCCATCTTGCGATAAAGTATGAGGAATAAAACCATAATTGCATGGATAAGACATTGATGCCTGCATGAATCTATCAACCATTATTGCTCCAACATCCTTGTCAAATTCATATTTCACAGGGTTGTCGTTCATTGATATTTCAATAATTACATTAAAAGCATCATCCTTAGTTTTCGCTGGAATTTTATCTATAAACATATAAAAAAATAAATAATATTAAAATAATTAAAGATCTATATTAATTCATCTAATATGGCAACTAAATTTTATCTGAGATTCGCTTACACCATTTCCCTGCTTGAATTAGACTAATGAGTTTCAAGGCAAGACTGCGCAGCGTAGATGACTATGTGGGAACGGCCGAGTCCTACAAAATTCGTTTGGATCATTAAGGTTAGGGGAATGGTATTAGTTTTTAAACATTTCACTTTGCTTAAATAATAAAACCAGATAGATTATCGATTGATTTTTTTGTTATACAATTTTAGTGAGCTACATTTGAATAAAAAAACATTTGCGATTTCAGCGCTTACAGTGTTCGTTCAGTATTACGATTATCATTTATTTGGATTTTTGGCTGCAAATATTGCCAGCCATTTTTTTCCAAAAGCTGATATTGTCATTCAATTATTAAATACTTACTTTTTAATGTCTATAGCAATGATTGCTAAGCCACTTGGAGCAATCATATTTGGCAGAATCGGTGATTTAGCTGGTAGATCGAACTCTTTTATCATTAGTCTCAGCGGAACATCAATAGCATCTTTTATCCTCTTCATAACTCCATCTAATGAAGCAATAGGATTATTTTCTGCATTTATACTTTTATTATGTAGAATGGTTATATCTGCTCTGGTTTCCTCTGGCTCTGACGGCGTTAGAATATTTGTTTTCGAACATATAAAAAGCTCTATGCAATGTTTTAGTATAAGCATTACAACGGTTTTCACATTGCTTGGTTCACTCACCGCCTCCTTATCTGCGACAGCTTTTAGCTCTGGTTATCTGCCAAATTATAACTGGAAATTCGCATTTTTATTGGGCTCGGTATTAGGGTTCATAGCGATTATAATTATGAGAATAACTAACTTTAAAGACCAAGTAGAAATAAGAAAACAACCTAAATTCGAAAAATTTAAAGATTTGTCTATTTATTATATCGTAAAAACTAACAAAAAATTGTTTGCTCTATGTGTATTACTAGTTGGCGCAATAGGTAGCACCAATCAATTTATTCTAATTTTCTTTGGAACATATAATTTCCAGGTACTTGAAACAATAGAGAAATCTAAAATGCAAAAGTATATATCGATTTCCATTGCTATTTATATGATATTCAGTGTTGTTGGCGGAATTATTGCTGACAGATTTGGTAAATATAAAATTACTATAATTGCCGCTTTTGTAATTTTACTTATTACATTTGGACAATGTTACTATTTGGGCAAATTAGAACTTAGCCCTGTTTTGCTATTCTTAACATCAGCAACACTTCCTTTCTTAACAATGCCCGGAGCTGTAATTCTAACAAAATCCATCCCTATTTCCATTAGGTACAGACTATTCAGCTTAAGTCATGCAATAGGGTCAATTGTTATTTCCGCGCCAACAGCTTTTATTTCAACTTTTCTCTATCACCAGACAAATATTAGCTGGTTACCACTTTGTTATTTTATTGTTACTATTTTGGTGATATCATTTGCCCTATATAAACTTAATCAGCGAATATCGCTAGACCTCTTGTGTAATTAATTTATCACGAGAGAGTTTTAGGAAAAACGAAGGCGAGCACTGGAACATACGTTTGGTATTTGAGGAGCGGAGCCAAGTTTTGACGACAAAATCA
>CAMCTQ010000070.1 GCA_945878545.1 Rickettsia typhi | reverse complement strand
ATTGTTTCTAATTCTTCGATCAGCAGTAATGCTCCGATGATTGAATCTTTCATGGTTCCTAAAGATAAAATTCGTGAAATTATCGGTCAAGGTGGTAAGGTTATCAGAGAAATTTGTGACACTACTGGTGCTAAAATAGATATTACCGACGAAGGGTTAGTTTCAGTTTCAGCAGTTGGTAAGGATAAATTAGAAGCTGCGGTACAGAGAGTTAAAGAAATTGCTATAGATCCTGATATTGGTGATATTTTTGAAGGTACTGTTGTTAAGATTCTTGATGCTGGTGCCTTTGTTAATTATTCAGGTAGTCGTGATGGTTTTGTTCACATCAGTGAAATTGCTCAAGAGAGAATAGAGTCAGTTGCAGGCGTACTGTCGGAAGGTCAAAAAGTAAGAGTAAAACTAATTGGCTTTGATCGTGGAAAAGCAAAACTTACAATCAAGAACGTAGACTTTGAAGTACTTGCTCAAAAGGAACAAAGAGCAGATAAAGAAGTACGTACACCAAGAGCTGAGTCTAAAGATGATAAAAATGAAAAGAGAGATGGTGCAAAAAAGTGGAAAAGTAAAAGTGTTGAATCTGCTCCTGAGGCTGATGTAAAAGAACGCAAGTATTTCAACTAATACATATACTTCGTAATAAAAAAAGCAGATACCCTCAACTCTGGTCTCTGCTTTTTTATTTGAGATCGAGCGTCAAGCTAAGCGAGAAGTGCCACCAGCTCATGATGAATTGTGCTTAAAAACAACGAAAAGCAAGCCAGGTATAGTATGGCTTGCTTTTGTTTTTAAAGAAAATTCTATAAAAATCTTACTCACCTATATATCATCAAATTTATTAAACATCTTGTCTATTTTCTCGTAATTTGCTAAAAAAACTTGTGATAATTTCTTCAGATTCAACTTTTTGTAGGCCAGAATAAATTTCAGGTCTATAAAAACAAGAGCTAGTTGTATAAAATCTTACTCCATTTTCTACTGCTCCTTGTTTTGTATCAGAGGCAGCGTAGTACATTCGTGATATTCTTGCGTTGGAAATAGCACTTGCACACATTGTGCAAGGTTCTAGGGTAATATATATATCGCAATTTGATAAATTTTTATTATTATTTTTTTTGCAAGCAATATCAAGGGCAATCATTTCAGCGTGTAAATTTGGATTGTGATTTTGCTGCGACATGTTGTGCGCTCTAGAAACTATTGTTTTAGTAAGGCGGTCTATTATAACACAACCAACGGGAACCTCTCCCTCTGAATATGCCAGATAAGCTTCATCTAGAGCCATTTGCATATAAAAATTGTTAAAATCAGAATTCGTCATGGGTTTTAGAGCTCTATATAAGAAATTGTTAGACTGGATCTTGGTGAATTATAATCTCAGCTTTGGGGAAATGCTTCATTAATTCAGCAGCTATTTGGTCCGAAATGTTATGTGCTTCAAGCAGCGATAAATTTCCATCCATTTCTAGATGGAATTGAATAAAAGGTTTGTCACCGGCAGATCTGGTTTTTAGCTCATGAGCTCCTTTTGCTTCTGGGAAAGTGCCTATAATTTGTAAAATCTTTTCACGATCATTGTCCGCAAATTCTTCGTCTGCTAGGTTACGAATCGCATCTCTAAAAAGCTGGTAAGATGCGTATAGTATATATAGTGAAATACCTACCCCTACTAGAGCGTCAATATACCAAAATGCAACGCTTAAATATAGTGAAACGACAACAGCTAAGTTGCTTATAAAATCTGAAAAATAGTGTACTTTATCAGCGGCAATAATTTTTGAGCCAGTTTTTTTAATCACAAAGCTTTGATATACAACTAAAGCTAGTGTGAGAAAAATACATAAATACATTGCGTCTACCCCGAGTTCAGCATTTTGGGGAATATCTCTTAGGTATAAGGCTTTGCTTGAAGAGAAAAGAGTAAATAAACATGATATCAAAAAAAATATTGATTGTGAAAATATTGCTAAATCTTGGAATTTACCATGCCCGAATCTGTGGTTATCATCTGGAGGAGCCAAGGCAATTCTGATTGCAATTAAATTAATAAACGAAGAAGAAATATCTAGTAGTGAATCGATAAGAGAGGCTAGAATAGACTGTGATTCAGTTGCAAGCCAACCATAGCTTTTGATTGATAGGATTATGAAGGCAACTACAACAGACGCATACGAAGCAGATTTGATTAAGTCGTTTTCTTTAAATCGTAACATGAGAGTAATTTATTTGCAATATACTAGCTAAGCGTTTATTATACTATTATCTAAGAAATTAATGTCAATTTTTTGTACCTGGAGAGAAGAATTTTTATGAAAAAAATAGCAAATTTATTATTAATTACTGTAGTGTCAATTTCGATGGTCGCTTGTAATGGACAAATGAACAAGCAAGGCGGAGGGACTTTGATTGGAGGGCTTACTGGTGGTTTGCTTGGTTCTCAATTCGGTGGAGGAGAAGGCAAGCTTGTTGCTGTTGGAGTTGGCGCACTTGCTGGAGCATTAATTGGCGGTCAAATTGGTAAAACAATGGATGAACACGATAAACTAATGCTGGAAAAAAGCTCGCACCAAGCTCTTGAGTTTTCTCCTTCTGGTAGTAGTGTGCAGTGGAACAACCCAGATAGCGGCAATCATGGTTATATAACCCCAACGAAGACGTTTAGAGAAGGTGGTCAATATTGCCGTGAATATCAGCAAGAAATTGTAGTTGGTGGTGAAAAACACAAAGCTTTTGGTAAGGCTTGTCGCCAAGCAGATGGTCATTGGAAAATAATCCAATAACAACAAGTCTATACAAATATTAGGTAATCTGATATCATCTTCTGATTTTTTCGACGAATGATATCAGATTTAGTTGCTCAAGTTTTATGACTCCACTCGTTGAATTCAAATCCCTATCAAAAAAATTCGGTAACCATACTGTAGTTGAGGGGATAAGCTTTAAATTAAACAAAGGTGAAATTACCACTTTAATTGGTCAAAATGGAGTTGGTAAAACTACAGTCGCTAAAATTATATTGGGTCTTGAGTCATATGATAGCGGCGAATTAATAATTTCAAAAGATTTACGTATTGGGTATGTGCCGCAAAGTTTAGATTTAAGCTTTGCAATTCCTATGACTGTGAAAGGGTTGCTGGAGATTTTATCGAATCATAAGACAATATCAGAAGACTTTGCTTTATCTTATTTTTTAGATTTCGATGAAATAAAAAATAAAGATATTGCTGAAATATCCGGAGGGCAATTGCAGAAGATTCTTCTTGCTGGAGCTATAATGAGTAAACCGGATTTAATAATTTTGGATGAGCCCACGCAGTATCTGGACGTTGTGAGCCAACAGGAATTTTATAAAATGTTAGCAGAGTTAAAAAATAAATTCGGCATGACAATTTTTATGATTTCACATGATTTGTTCACCGTAATGAAAAATTCTGACCAAGTTATTTGCCTAAATGGTCATGTTTGTTGCAGCGGAAAGCCGACGGACATCGATAATAATAGTGCTTTTAAAAATGCTCTATCCGAAATTGGAGTTTATATTCATACTCACGATCATAAACACTAATTTATGGAAATTATAATATTTGTATCTATTTTAATAGGTTTGATCTTCGCGCCGCTTGGCTGTGTTGTACTGTGGAAGCGTTACGTTTACTTTGGTGAGGGACTATCCCATGCTAGTATGTTGGCACTAGCCGTGAGCGTAATTGCTGGGTTGCCAATTATATACGCTGGTATCGTAAATACATTGTTTTTTGCTTTATTGGTTTTTAAGATGAAAACTAAGTCAGGTAATAATGCTGCTATTGGCTTGGCTTCGAGTGTAATGATTTCACTGGCACTGGTGTTGGCTAGTATTTTTCCTGGTCGTTTTAATTTTAATAGCTTATTTTTTGGTGATATAATTGGAGCAACCAGCGAAGATGTGGTTAGATTATGTATAATTCTCGCTGTTACTTCTGTGTTTTTGATAATGTCATTTCGTCAGCTTATTTTAACAATACTAAGCAGGGATATAGCTCATTCAAAAGGAATATCTGTAAAAATACTCGAGCTTCTCTTCTTGTCAATTTTATCATTTGCGATAATTGCGACTATAAAAATTGTAGGCGCATTATTGGTCACGAGCATGATACTGATACCGGCTATGATTGCACGTCTTACGTCTAAAACACCAACAATGATGATTTGGTTGGCGATCTTTTTTGCCATTATGATGAACTGTTCTGGCATCTTATTATCGTTTTATGCTGATTTACCATTTGCTCCAGTTGTCATTTTGGGTGGCGGAGCCATCTATCTTTTTGTTTATGTTGTCATAAATATTTTATATTCTCAACGAAGTTCAAGGTAGAGGTTAAGTTGCTTAGAAATCAAGCTGCTTAACAATCAGGCTTTTATAGCTTTCAAGCAGCTTATTATTCTCGGCACAACCGGCGATTTGACCGTTACAATTCTTTCTGATAAATGAATTTGCCTTATAGAAAGAATTACCATTGATTTTTGCTATATCAAGAAGTAGTCCTGGAATAAAAGTTATGTCAAGTGCTGGATATTGTGAATCATCTTTAATATCAAAATTTGCATTCACATTATAGAAAGTTTTGAAATAATTTTTTATGTCTCTAGTAAATCTAAGGTGCGTTGAAAAACCTTCGAAAGAAGGTAGATGATCACCAAAATTTACAATTATAGTTTTCTTTTTGCGTTTCATTAATTTTTCAATTAGGTCCAGCTGGTCTTCGTTTGTTTTTGCTAGCCTTGCAATATAGTCATTAAGTTTTGAACATAATTGATCGTTCATTGAGAGGCTACAGCCTATATTGTCAGGAAAAAAGCTTGAATGAGGACCGTGGTTAAGCATCGTGGCTGCAAAAATATATTTAGGTTTTTCTGGGTTTCTATCGAGGGCATCGATAACCATATCGCCAATCATTTTATCTGGTACACGCCCCCAACTTTCTGGTTCAAATCCATACTCATAAATGTCTGTAATCTCATGAGATCCAAGCTTTGTATAAGCATCTAGCGCTAGGGAAAAATTCTTGTCCACTGGATATAGAACTTCCACTCTATAACCTATAGACCTTAGGTAAGACATGATAGAATTATTTGTGTGTGGAACGAGAGTGATAAATGGCATGTAACTAGGTCCAGTAAATGACTTGTGTGGTACACCCGTATTGATTTCATATTCACTTATCCAAGAGCTACCACCAAATGTATTGACGTTTAATATTCCGCTATATTTTGTATATTTTCCATTTTGGAAAAACTCGAATTTTAGTTTGTCTGCAAAATCGTAATCTAGCTTACTAGGATCAAATACTGATTCGTTAAGAATAACTACTATATCAGGCATTTCATCTTTGTTTGTAATAGGTATGTTTTTCTCTTTTTCTACTTTATCTAGTATTAAGCTTTCGTCAATTACTCCTGCTTTAGGATCGATATAAATATCCTGAATAGTAAATATTATGTCAGCAAATGGGCCATAGACTTTTCTTGGGTACTCTTTGCTTTCATTCTTTATTGACTCAATTGCTAAATGAAAATATGATTTTTTATCAAAAGCTATTTCAAACAGCTTTGAACTCAGTAGAATTGCTACACCAAAAGAGACTAATCTTAATGCATAAAAATTTCTACTCCCGAGGCGTTGCTTATCAAGGAAAGTGTCGAACTTATTCCAAAGTAAAATAAAATTAATCAATAATAGTACAAATATTAAGTAGATCTCTTTAGTTGCATATTCATAAATAAGCCTCATAAGACCGTGGTTTATTAACAGTTTAAGCATAAAAAAATCTGCAGCAGATAATTCCTGCATCAGGAATTGCCATTTTATTAGCTTTATGTAATCAAATAAAACTGCTAATAGAAGGGTTGAAAAGCCAGAAAGAAGGATGCGGTTGGTGATGAGTATTATTATTAAGTAAAAATAAAGGGCTATTATTAAATTTGCAATTAATAATGTGGTATGAAACTTAGTTGTAAAACCAAGAAATAATACGAGTAAACAAAACCATGTAGTGAGAGAAAAGTATAGCTCTTTTAAAGATATTTTATGGTCAACGACTGAATCAATTAAGTTAAGGATTTTCTTCATTAATTACTTATTATTTATAGATTTTTTCTACACGATACTTCTTCTACACGATAAATGAAAAATTGGTTCAATCAATATATTAACGATAAAAGACTTGATTCTTTTAAAAAACTAGTGCATATTACGCAGGCAAGCTTTGAGGGCGATTAGCTCAGCTGGTAGAGCATCTCGTTTACACCGAGACGGTCGGCAGTTCGAATCTGTCATCGCCCACCATAAATCTTTCATATAGTTTTAAGTATTTAAATTTTTTAGATAAATAATCATGAAAACAAACACAAAACAACTTACATTCATAGTAGTAGGTTTACTAATAGTAACTGCAGTATTTACTTTTTCAAAGTTAAATGTTGCTTCTGCCGCTAAAACAGATGGTAAGAAATTTGGAGATTGGCAAGTTTCTTGTACACCAGCTGATGAAAAAACAAAAACTCCTGAAGTATGCCTATTAAATCAACAAATCAATGTTACGCAAGAAGATAAGACTCAACAGCCTGTGGCTTTATTCCAAATAGGCTATTTGGGTCCTAAGCAAGAATTAAAGCTAATTCAGACTTTGCCACTTGGAGTAAGAATTGAAGCTGGTACTTCTATAATAAGCTCTAAAAAACTAATTGCTCCGGGCAAGTATACAACGTGTATTGCAGGTGGATGTCAAGCCGTGGTTCCTCTTTCTGATGCAGATCTAAAAGCTTTGCTTTCAAATTCTGAAAATGTAGTAGCCTTTATGAACCTCGAAGGTAAACAACTTAGTTTGCCAATCTCAATAAAAGGCCTTGAAGAAGGATTGAACTACCTTAAATAATTGTAGTTAAGTATACCATTTC
>CAMCTQ010000069.1 GCA_945878545.1 Rickettsia typhi | reverse complement strand
CTAGATAATTCAGAGCCAAGTGGCTAGCTTATATTTCAAAAAAACTTCTTTACATGTATCTGAGAGATTGTTATTTTAAACCAAAGTTTGGTTATGAAATTGTCTATTATGCTCGCTATTAGAGCAAAGCTATATAAAAAATTCTTATCGTCGTTTTTGTATGAAACCTACTCTTAAAATTATAAAACTTGAGCATGCGAAGGATCTAGATCTTCCAGCATATGCAACTGCTCAAAGCGCTGGTATGGACCTATGTGCAGCTATTCCTACATCAACTATTATCAAATCAAATGAAATAGTAATTATTCCAACTGGTATTGCTATAGGGTTAGCAGAGGGGTTTGAAGCGCAAATAAGACCAAGATCTGGATTAGCTGCAAAATTTGGTATTACGGTCCTAAATACTCCAGGAACTATAGATGCCGATTATCGTGGGGAAATTAAGGTGATTTTGATAAATCACGGAACCAATGATTTTGTTATTGAACGTGGAACGCGTATTGCACAGATGATAGTAGCTAAATATGAGCATGTTATTTTAGAAGAAGTGCAATCTTTAGACGACACAGCTAGAGGAACAAAGGGATTCGGTTCTACTGGGCATTAAGATAGGATTTGCTTATTACAGTGTTTACTTCAAAAGAGTTATGATGATATTGGAAAATGCAATAATTGCAATACGTAGCCCTGAACTTACATCTTTTTTCAAGATATTTCCATATTTCGTTAATGAAACATTTTACATAGGGATCATAGCACTTGGTTACTGGCTTGCGTCTAAACCACGTATTTTTTGGCAAATAGGTTTTTTAGTACCTTTTTCTACGGTGCTAAATGGAGTGCTCAAAAATATCTTTCTTTGGGAGAGGCCAGATATATCATTGCATTTAGTGCACATTGTGGATAAATCTTCAGGGTTTCCAAGTGGTGATGTACATGTTGCAAGCGTGCTGTGGGGGATGCTATTGTATCATTTTCAATCAAAAATTTTGCGCATCTTTGGAGTAGTAATAATATTATGTATAATGTTATCCAGAGTATATCTAGGGGTTCATACAATTGATCAGGTTTTTGGTGGCCTGTTTTTTGGCCTTGGTACTGTCTTTATAGCTAGTAGCACTAATGGACAAAGGCTATTTGATCAATGGCAAAATGGAGAAAGCAGAACTTATTGGCTACTATGTGGTTTTGTTTTTATAGCGTATATTGTGCTATCTAAGGAGATACTTCCTATGATGGTCGGTATTGCTGGGGTGCTTATTGGTTATGGTATTACCATTCCTCATGCTCAGCAATATATGGTTTCTAAGGTGCGTGGAAATTTTTTATCTGTTGTTTTTGGAATATCTACGCTTTGGCTTGTAAATCAAATTTTTCCAAGGGTCCATTTCAAAGAAATAGCTTTAGTTGATGTGATTCTTCTGCTCAAATACACCATCATATCGTTTATAATTTTTGCCTTTGTTCCTATAGTATTATTGAAGAATAAGGCGCTTTCGAGGTAGACTACTATTACTAATGTTTTAGTTTAGTATAAGGAAATAGAGAAGTGCAACAAATTTTGCCCATTAAGTTCTTCCACCCATACCTCCGTTTCTATTTTCTGCTCTGCTTGTGACGAGTGCCTCGACTTTTGTACCAGTTTTTGGTTTATCAGCTTTGTTACCTATTGTACTGACTGCATCTATAGCACTTGCTAAAACCTTTTCTCTAGTAGTTATTTTTGCTAAATTTTCTGGCTTAATCTGTTGCATGCAAAACTTACTTATTGATTCCAAACCAAGACTTTTACACAATTTACTAACACCGAACATTAATTTTTCAGTCATATCTAGTTTAAGTGGTATAGCGTCATGGTCATTGATCGTTTTAATAGTTCCTTTCACAGCTTCGTCAAATCCAGAAGGGCCATCTATGGTTCTTTCAGTTTGAACCTTTTGTTTGCCCCCTATGAGCTTTCCCATAAGACCAGTCCGTTCTACTTCTGTTTCTTCCTTTATTACAATTTTTGAAGGTTTGCGAAAATTTTCAGCTTCCTCAGCGCTAATGTAGCCTCCTGTCTCTAAGTTCCTTAATACATCAGTATAAAATTGTCTAATTTCAGGCTCAGTAGCAATCTGGCCATCAACATGAGATGCCACAAAAGAATCAATCATGGGTACTAACTCTGTTTTTGCGTACATAGCATGCCTAAGGTCTGTAGCACTGTCTTTAAAGCCTTTTGGGGCTTCTTCTACAACTGGGTCTTGTTCTCCTCTTTTTCTATTAAGTTTTTTAGCATTTTCTAAAAAATCTTCTGACTCATCTACGATACCTTTTTTTCCTTTTGTCATTATCGCCTCTTGATTGAAATTCCTACTTATAATTATAATATTGGTTTATTTGTGGAGCAACATAAAAGTAAACTATTTACTGATTAACAATTGTTTTAGAAATAATTGCTGCTGTTATTCTTGTTGATCTATTGGTTTAGAAATCTTCTTAAGATTTTGTATATGTTTATTATGCTCATCAAATGTTTTAGAAAAATTATGGCCACCATTGCCATTAACAACAAAGTACAGAGCATTTGTTTGGGCGGGATTAGCAACAGCATAAAGAGATTTTTTGCCAGGACATGAGATTGCTCCAGGTGGTAGTCCAAAACTATAATAGGTGTTATAAGGGGAATTTGTTTTTAAATCAGTTTTGGTAAGTTGTCTGTTTAGCTTATTTTTTCCTTCAGTCAAAGCGTATGCTGCAGTTGGACAAGCTTGTAGTTTCATGTGTTTTTTTAACCGATTAATAAATACAGCCGCAATTTTGGCTCGTTCACTATCCTGGCTAGCTTCTTTTTCAATTATTGAAGCTAGTATTAACACATCCTTCCGTGATTTGAGGGGAGAAGAATCTGATAATTTCTGCATTACCTCATCTAGAGCTAGAGACATTTCTAATCGCATTTTATCAATAACATTCTCTCTCTTATCGCCATAGGAATAAAAATAGGTAGAAGGCATTAAATATCCTTCCGGAATTGGTGTTGATATTGTCCCATCAAGCAGTTTTTCGTTATTAACTTTATCAATTATTTCATGTACAGTCATTCCTTCTGGAATAATTATACGATGAATTATTGATTTGCCAGTAGCTAATTTTCTTATTACTTGTAATGGTGATATTCCATAAGTGAAATCATATTCACCACTTTTTAATGGTTTTTGGAGTGAATATAATTTACTGATGATAGTAAAAAGCTTTGGATTTCGGATAATTTTGGATTCGGCAAGTAAATTACTGACTTCATTCGTAGACAAACCATGACGTACTAAAACAACAGTCTTATCTTTTAAGGGGCCTGGTATATATAGGTAACTAGCTAAAATATTCATCCCAGTTATTAGCATTATGCTAAGAAAGACAACGTAGTATAACGGTATTTTTGATAATCTTATATTAACTACCATAAATTTAACAATTTCCACCAAGCCCCGCCTATAAAGACCCAGATTAATAGATATACTATGCTCGTTACTAGTCCAATATACCACCAATCTTTAGTTTTCATATATCCAGCACCAAAAAATATGGGTGTGCTACTTAAGCCATAATGGGTTAATCCAGCAGATAAGACTGATAAGAAACTCAAAATCAGTGCGGCAAGCATGCCTGGCACTCCAGCGCCAACAAATAAAACTAAGAATGTTGGCAATAGCACTGTAATATGGGCAGTACTGCTTGCAAAAAAGTAGTGAATATAAAAATAAATCAATGATAATATGATTAGTGAGTTTATTGGTGAGGTATCGATAAAAAGAAACTGTAATTTACTTCCAATCCAGGCCATTAAGCCAAACTTAGATAGAAAGTCTGATAACATTACCAGTGTTCCAAACCAAACAAAAGTATGCCAGGCTCCTTTGTCAGCTAAATTATCTTCAAAATTTATTACCTTGGTAACTAGTAAAATAGATAAACCTAGCAATGCTACTGTTGTTGCTGATAAGCCAAATTTGGGTCCGTTAATCCATAATACTATCAAAATGAAAAATACTACCATCATGATAATTTCATGAATTGAAATTTTCCCCATGGCATCTAATTTTTCTCTAGCGATTTTAGGTGCAGAATCTGAGTATTTGATTGTAGGAGGATATAGATAATATACAACTAAAGGCATTATCGCTAAAGAAACGATACCTGGGACAATAGCTGCTATTGCCCAGTCCATCCACGATATTGTAAAACCCGCATTCTCTGCCAGTTTTACAGCTAGAGGATTAGCTGCCATTGCGGTGATAAACAATGTGCTGGTAATCACAGTTGATTGTGTACAAACGCTCATGATAAAACCACCATTTTTCGAAGAAACTCCTGGGTGTTCTTCATCAGAAAAAGATTTGCAAATAGATTTGGCAATAGGAAAAATTATGCCTCCTCCCCTTGCTGTGGCACTAGGAATTAATGGTGATAAAATAAAGTCGGCAATGACAAGAGCGTAGGAAATACCAAGTGTACTATGACCTATTTTAGAGAGTACATAATAGGCAATTCTAGAACCAAGCCCAGTTTTGATAAAGCCATTTGAAATGAAAAAAGCAAAAACGATTAGCCACACTATACTGTCGCCAAATCCAGACAAACATTGCGATAATGATAATGTATTCGTAAGTACGCAAGCTAGGATGCTTAGTAGGGCTATAACTCCCATGGGTAGGGGGTTTAAAATGATACCAATGATAGTAGCAATAAAAATGATCAATAGATGCCATGCATTTGGCAATATTGCGTCAGAAATTGGCAAATACCATGCGATTGCTGATAAAATTATAGTCAATAATAAAATCAGGTTTTGTTTGTGATTTTTTGCTTTATTTAACATGATTTATAAGATGTGTGTGTGTTGACTGAGGTTTTATTAAAACTAGCGTTTAAATCTATATTATAACATGAAAAAATCAATCTTATTTTCAGAAGATGAGAATTTGCGTCATCATCATGTTATGCAAATTCTAGTAGTGTGTTAGAATTAATCATTTTCTACTAGATATTCCCCTTCTTACTCTTCATCGCTGATAGCTCCAGCTACTCCAAAATCTTCTTCTGTTAGTTCTGACGAGCTACTTTTTGAGAGATCTTTAAGTAAATCAAAAGAGGCTATAGATTTTTCTAACTTCTTTGATTCCTTCATTTTATGTTCCTTAACAACATGCATTTGAACAGAGCCAGAATCAGCTGCCTTAATTGCTATGGAGTTATCCAACCTGGTAACCTTTTCAAAATAAGCAATTATGCTCTTAGATCCATGTGACTTAGCTATATCAACTGGTGTTTGCATTTCATTATTCCGTAATTGTAGTTCAGCTCCCATCATTACAAGCAGTTGCATTAAACCATCTTGGTTGTTTTTTGCTGCCAAATGCAGAGCGGTGTTACCATTGCTATCAGTATAGGTAAGATTAATTGGTTTCCATTGATTTAGTAATAACCCAGCTGCATAAAATTTTTGAGTTTCTAATAACTGAAGTAAAAATCTTCCATCTTGGTTTTGAGCGTCCAACGATCTTGCTTTTATATGATGTAATTTAGACATGGCTTTTCCCAAAAAAATATTAATGTAATTAACATAATTTAATTGTAACATAAATGAGCTAAATTTATATAGTGAATATTTGTAGTAACATAGAACTGTGTAAATGGAATTGTTGAAAAGTAAGAACAAAAAGTATAGACTCCCAAAAACAATTTAAATGACAAAGCAATAATGAGTTTTCAAGAGAATCTAAATAAGATTTTAATCAAACATCAGGATTTATCAAATAAACTGGCCACTGGTATTAAAGGTGAAGAATTTGTTAGATGTTCAAAAGAATATTCTGATCTTGAAGATGTGGTACACCAGATTAATGATTACAATAAAGCTATAAAGGATTTTGAGGATGCTAAAGAATTGCTTAAAGATAAAACTTTAGATTCCGAAACTAAAGAAATGGTTGAACAGGAAATTTATGATTTAAACGAGAGAATACCAAAACTTGAAACAGAGGTAAAGGTTGCTTTATTACCAAAAGATGAAGCTGACAGCAAAAGTGCAATAATAGAAGTAAGAGCTGGGACTGGTGGAGAAGAGGCGGCACTTTTTGCAGCAAGCTTATTTGGTATGTATCATCGTTATGCTGATCTTAAAGGTTGGAAATTTGAAATATTATCAATTTCTGAAATAGGTGTAGGTGGATACAAAGAAGCGTCAGCTTCTATAAAAGGTCATAGTGTATTTTCTAAACTCAAATTCGAATCAGGAGTACATAGAGTTCAAAGAGTACCACAAACGGAATCAAGTGGCAGAATTCACACCTCAGCAGCGACGGTTGCAGTATTACCAGAAGCAGAAGAAGTAGATATTAAAATTGAAGAAAAAGATTTAAGAATAGATACATACAGAGCCTCAGGAGCTGGCGGCCAGCATGTTAATACAACGGATTCAGCAGTTAGAATAACTCATATTCCAACTGGGGTAGTTGTTTGCCAGCAGGACGAGAAATCCCAACATAAAAACAAAGCCAAAGCGCTGAAAATTTTGCGTTCAAGGATTTATGAAGAGGAGCGTCAAAAAAGAGAAATGGAGCGTTCAAGCTCTAGGAAAAGCCAAGTTGGCTCTGGAGATCGATCAGAGAGGATCAGGACTTATAATTTTCCTCAAGGGCGTGTTACTGACCATCGTATTAATCTCACTTTATATAAAATTGATGAAGTGCTAAGAGAAGGTAACCTTGATGAGTTTATCGAGGCTCTGATTTCTGATGACGAAGCAAAGCGCCTTGCAGAAGAGATTTAAATAGATCTCTCCTACAAAGGCTGCATGAAGAAGAATATCAGAACTTATCTTATTCGTCTATATTTAGTCCAGAAAGCTGCATATCTATCTGTGCAATAGCAGAAAGTGGGGTATTAGTTTAGCTAAA
>CAMCTQ010000068.1 GCA_945878545.1 Rickettsia typhi | reverse complement strand
GCAAGTCGGATGAAATCGACACTTTTTACCAAGCCAAGGTGATATAAAGAACTGATAAAATTTTATGAGTAACATTAAAACATGTTTCATATAGTAAATTTTACATTGAATTAGGTGCCAGTTTAGATGTCATCCCCTCGAAAGAGGGGATCAAAGCTTAATTATTTCCGAATTCCCGCCTACGCGGGAATGACAAGAGAGTACGAGAACAAAGACTTGTCATCAAGCAACGCAAGGGATTCCCCAGAGAGCCTCATTCCTGGATCGCCCACGCTTCATACAATTACACAAATAGTGCTTGATCCCGAAATCTTTCAATTAGATTATCGTAAAACCCAATCAGCTCTTTTGCTATATATTTTTCATCTTCAATTTTTTTATCATCTTGATTAAGTGTTATTTTGCCATTTTTAATATCCTCTAGCAAACAAGAAATGATTTGCTCTTTATCCCTTGTACCATCCATATATTGCATCACAAATTTATCAAAAATATTTATTGGAATTATCATATGAAGAGTATTGGTAACCCAGCTAGACCCAGTTTTTGTTGCTTGGTACATAGCTAAATCAGACACTTTAGGTTTTTTAAGGTCTATCTTGTCTCTATTACCAGGTTCAATCGAAAGATCCATATAACCTTTAATAACAAGATTCATAGCATTAGCAATTAGTTCTTTTTCAATAGCTGCTTTCATATCACCTTTCAGATTTTTGCCGGCTCTTTTCACCAACTCATCAAAAGATAAAGGGTTATTTATATTGTCAGATAAGACATAAAGTACAGATTTAAACGCTGGAGAAGTTGATGCAATATTGCTTTCTTTACTGTTATTAAAGAAAAATTTTAAGCTCTCATTATTATTTAAATCAACACTACTTAAAGGTTTTTCTGGAATAACATTTAAAGATAAAGCGAATTTTTTTATGTCTTCACTAGATAGAGATCTGTTTAATTTAACATTATTATGGCAAAGAAGAGTATTCCTAAATCTACGGTTTGTAATAAAATCCATATATTGTTCAGTTCTCACAATGTCATTCAGATCCTTTAACTTTTCAACAACCTTTTGTGGCATATTTCCAGTATACATACTTGATAAGGAACAATCAGAAAGATACTGTAGACCATGTTTTGTTGCACGATCAATAAATTCATTAAAGTAAAATTGTTTATTCTCTTCTTCTAAATGGTCATGCTTTAAGTAAAGATCAGGTAAGACAGATAAATATTGCGCCTCTTGCCTTAACATATTTGCATGAGGAGTGTTTTGCCCTTCTACACTGTCTTTAACAAAGTTAAGTAACAACCTAGATTGATCTATCTTTGCTTGTACATTTGAAAAATTCTTTGAATGATATAACATCATATCCCTGATTGTTCTTATCATATTCCAACCAGGAAGCGTATTGTAGCTGATATAAGCTATACCATTGTCCGAAAGATTTTTACTAGCTATTTCTAGAATCTTCTCTCCAACAGAATCTGATACTACTGAAATAACTCCATGGCATATTATATAATCAAATTTGCCATATTTTTCATCTATATCTAAAATTGAACAATTTTTAAGCTCTATGTTTTTAAGACCCAAAGACTTAATATAAACGTTACCAGCATCTATCTGAACCTTAGATAAATCAACCCCGACAAAAGTAGCTTTTGGATAACGAACTGCATGAGGTATCAAATTTCCACCTTCGGCACACCCAAGTTCTAAAATTCGTGCTGTTTTAATTTCTGGAGCATTCATACCAAAAAGCAACCCAATTGTTCTTAGATTTTCTGGTTGACTCTCAGCATAAGGATAGCTCTGATATGGTACTTCGTCATATGTATTTAAATTAGTAGTACTAGTCATAATTTATTTTATATTTAATTAATCATTTGTTTAAGGGAAATTTATATGTCAAGCCCACAGTAAATTCACCAACACCTATTGTTTTTTTGATTGGTTTTGCTTCATCAAAAGACTTCGTTTTCACGTTAAGAGTTTGATATTTTATTTTAATATCGTTAACCACCTGCATTTTTGCACCAAAATCAATACTAAAGTTATTAGTAATATCTTTAGCAATACCAATCCCAACTTGCCAAGCAAAACAATTTTGGTTGTTTCTCTTTACTTTGAAATAAGCTATATCACCAGTTCCCATACCAAGAAATGCTGGAGGTTTCCAGTAGGAAATGGTTGGTTTCACTGAGATTTTAGCAACACCAGCGCCAAAAATAACGTAAGGCTTAATTTCCAATGAAGTCATTTTTTCTAATTCATAAATGAAATTCATTGTAAATACATTAGCAGAAACACCAGTAATTCCTGGGGTTTCTGGGATCGAAAGCCCAGGAACTAAAAAAGCTAATGATTGTTCCGGTAATCTATATGCCAGTCTATATGTTGGCTGATGAGTGCCAGAAATCTCTACCATCATATTTGGATAAAAACTATAACCTATTCTCCCACCGTACAGATGTGATTTTTTCAATCTCATTCTAGTTTTTGATTCTTCATGTTTAAAAGATTTTACTATCGGATCAGAAATGCCAAATTCAGTTCCAACATACATATATCTATCAGATGCATTAGGCAAAGCAACTCCAGCATTAGCAATGTTTATGCATACCACACTTGAAACCAAAGCGTAACTTATAAATTTTTTCATAAAAATCTCAACTTTTGAGGTAAAAAACAAGCTGATTATATAACGCTTCGCTAAGTCGTCAATTAAAAACAAATTATCTTGAATTTTAAAATAGATCCTTATTTTGCTTTAGCCATTTAGGTTGAATTAACCATGCATAGAAATCGTCCTCAGAATAATGAGCGCAAAGCCAGCGATCTAGAGAAATCTGGATCACTCTTAGTTATTCATGAAGTAAGAAAGGAGCCAGACAAAAAACCTAGCTCCTCTTTTATTTATAAATTTAATTGCTATTAGTTATACTACAAACTTAACTTAGCGCCTATTAAAGCAATCGTACCACGAGTTTTCTTCTTTTGAAGCTCAGGATTAAACTCTGGCTTACCTTTCAAACTAAAACCAGAAATCTCGGCGTACGGCTTAAAACCAGGAGCTAACATATAATCTGTCCCAAGTGTTACACAATCTACTGTATTCTTATAACGATCTGACCTGAAGTAACTAACACTCGCCGTAAAAGGGCCTTGTTTGTAAGCAACAGCACCAGTATAGTATTTAGTATCTCTCCCTGTTTTTTGAAATTCAGCAGTAGTCAAACTTTTACCTAAAGAACCAAAAGAAGCAGCGTACGAAAGATTACCAACATTTAATATAGCTCCTATATTATACGTTCTCAAATCAGCTAACTTGTACACACTTTGAGTAACAAGTTTTGTTGGATCAGCTTTTTTTGGATCACTATTATTGGGATCATTATTAAGCATTCTTTTTGCTTTAGCAGCTTTCCCATACTCACCAGTTAGGGCTATTTTCAAATCAACACCATCTGATATATTCTGCTCTAAAGCTACACCACCTGAAAAAGCATCTTTTACAGATTTGTCAAACTCAAAATACTGATTATTTCCTATATTTTTTATATCAGTACCTGTTGAATTCTTATTCGGATCATCAGCCCCAGTATTAGAAGAATCCGGAGTATAAGAAATACCAACCTGCACCTTGCTTCCTCTTCCGAAATCAAATTTTGGAGTATAATATGACACCCTTCTTCCTGGTTCATTGCTGTAAGGACGATTATCAATAGCACTAACCAGTTTACTATCTAAGAAGAACTCACCAAATGTTGCAAAATCTGGTCCAAAATCTTTGCCTTGTTTTAAGTCAGCACTATCAAACTTCGCATACCTGTCCCAATCACCACCAGTGGCAGAAGTAATTGCTCCGCTGTCAACAAGCATATTACTGGCAGCACCAATAGGTGATCCAGCCTCAACACGTCCGTAATTACTTTCTAAGTAAATATGGGAACCATTATAGTCAGGACTACCTTTCCTTTTTGCTGTTGGAACCAGGACTATTTTCCCACCATATATGACATCATTGATTTTGTTAGAAACATCAGTAAATAACGCTGTATCATTAAAAAAAGCAAAGGAGTTTCTGTTCGCAGAAACTTTTTTGTCGCTCCCACTTAAATGATTTTGGTTTCTAGATCCAGCCTGAAAATGCCCATAACCAGACAGTTTTACCTTTAAATCAGATACAACCGGTATAGAGCCAGACTCGACATCGCTTGCAAGAGATGTACTACAAAGAGCAAAAACAGTTGAAGTAATCAACAAAAATTTATTTATTTTTTTCATAATAATTCAGCTACCTCATTTTATACAATATCAGTTCACTACTTTAAACATTGATGGTATGCTATGTCATCACAGCTTAAAGCTTAAGTGCCGCGACTAAATAAAAATCTGCGTATTTAACCAATGACCGAAAAACTTACACTACAGATTACTTTCCTTTCGCAAAAGGGAAACCTAGGGTTTAAATAAAGCTACACCCAAATGGTACCATAAGGATATAGCACCGGTCAATATCTAACATACATGAGACGTTTGGAAAGCATGTTGATAAGTTGGTTTGAGTGTTATAATTATCACTAATTAATTTCTTGAGGATTAAAAACTTACATAATAGTCAGTTATAACTCGCATTGATCAGTAAATTTTTATAGAAGAGAATTTAATTTTTAATAATCTTTTTTTGATTAAAAAACCGAACCAAAGGCTTTGTAAAAACTTATTAGGTAGAATTATGGCAATAATGTCAGATAAGTGGATAAAAGAGAAAGTTGCAAAAGATGGCATGATATCGCCGTTTGCTAGTTCTCAAGTAAAAGAGATAGAATCAAAAAAAATCATCTCTTATGGCGTTTCTTCTTACGGTTATGACGCGAGGGTCTCTAGTGAATTTAAAATATTCACTAATATAAACACTACTATCGTTGATCCAAAGAATTTTGATAGTCAAAGTTTGGTCAGCAAAGAAACAGATGTTTGTATAATTCCACCGAATAGCTTTGCATTAGCTAGGACTGTTGAATATTTTAAAATACCTAAAGATATTTTGGTGATATGTGTTGGAAAATCAACCTATGCAAGATGCGGGATCATAGTAAATGTTACTCCACTTGAACCTGGTTGGGAAGGATTCGTAACCCTTGAGTTTTCAAATACTACTCCATTACCAGCTAAAATTTATGCGAATGAGGGAGCTTGTCAATTTTTATTTTTCTCAGGGAATGAACCGTGCGAAATATCATATTCTGATCGTGCTGGTAAGTATATGGGACAAGAAGGGGTTACTTTACCAAGAATATAATGAGATTAATAACAATTTAATGAGGACAATGATGAGTACAACAGAAGAAGCAAAAATGCCACATATATCAGTAAATGCTCAATACATAAAAGACTTGTCTTTTGAAAATCCTGGAGCACCAGGTTCTCTTGTTAATATGAATAATCAACCACAGATAGATCTAGCATTGGACCTTAATATCCAAAGAATGCCAGAGGATGGATATTTTGAAGTTGAGATAATTATTAATGCAAAAGCAACTAATGAGGATAAAACCCTATTTATAATTGACCTAAGGTATGCAGGAGTGTTTCATTTAATTAATGTTCCCGAAGAACAGATTCAGATGCTACTTGCTGTACACTGTCCAGCAATTATATTCCCCTTTGCGCGTAAAATTATAGCAGACTCCACTCAAGATGGTGGTTTTCAACCATTAATGATTGACCCTATAGACTTTGGAGTTTTGTACAGCAAAAAACTTAATGAAGGACACGTATCGTAAATATGAAAAAACTATTTGACTAACATACACCCTTTGGGTGTATAACTAGAGAACAGGAACAACCATTAGTAGCGGTTATTTGACGAGTAACAATCAAATATTTATTAAAACTTATAATTTAGTTCGGAATTTTGTATCATGATAAAAAACAAAATAATAAAAACCATATTAACAAGCACTGCCGCTTGCTTGATTTTAGTTGCGAACAACTCATTAGCGGTGGAAAATACTGTAAAAATTGGCGGACTCTACGAATCTCAAGCCATTTATTATAAAAATAATGGCAAAGCAGAGCAAAGAGTTGTATCTAAGCGCAATAAAGAATTCGGATTCTACACTTCTGGGCATCTATTTGTAGATTATCAACTTATCGCTGAAAATAATAATTTATACGGAGCAAAAATTAGCCTTGAGCATACTACAGTAAATGATAGATCTGTACCATTCTTTCTGTACTTTGAATCTGAACTTGGTAGAGTTGAAGCTGGCGCTGAATCTAGCGCTGGAAAAAAAATGAGAATCAACGGCTACAGCGCATCCTGTGGACCCGGTAATGGTTGGAATTCAAGAGTTATCTCTTCTCCGAATAATCCATCTAAGCCTTCGGAAAAATTAATTCCATATATCACTAATTTTTGCAGTTTTCTAGATTCAAAAACTCGAACAAGCGTAAAGTCCGATTATTCAAGAAAAATCACTTACTTTACTCCTAAGATATCCTTAGTAGATAAGCACCGTGTCCAGCTTGGAATATCTTACATACCAGACTCCTCAAACATGGGGCATGAAACCATAAACGTTGACAAACAAACCCAACCTACTGTTTCAACAAAATATAACTTTGTTATCAAAGATGGGATTTCATACGGCGTTGTTTATGATGGTAAGTTCTCAGATAAATTAGATGCAAAAATTGCTTTTGTTGGAGAACATGGTAAGACCCATGCTTTTAATAAGAGAGATCAAAAAAGATCTGACATCAAATTCAAAGATTTAAATACTTATGTTGTCGGTGGGATGTTGACGTATGAAAAAATTAGTGTTTCGGCCTCTTATGGAAATTATAATAAGAGTTTAACCGCGAAAGAGGTAGATTTAATTAGTAGAGACAGTTCCGTTTATGGTTTTGGAGCTAAGTATACTATGGGGAAATA
>CAMCTQ010000067.1 GCA_945878545.1 Rickettsia typhi | reverse complement strand
CCTACAATCAGTAACGGAAACGGTTTGAAATAGTTCACTCTAAATTTGTGTGGTTTGTTTATTACTAGAACGCCAGTTGCTTTTGTTCCTTTTGCATCTGATTGCTCGAAACTAATAGCTACTGACTGAATATTCTGGATGGAGGATTTGATATTTTCTATAATCTGATCTTCTGTTGATGCGAATGCAAAATTTGCTCTAAATATTATTAATAGTAATATTATAAAATTAACAAAACTCTGGTTTCCGAATTTATGTGTCTTAGGGGTGAGATTATTCATAAAAATTGCTCTGTAAATTCGATTTAAGTTTTTACATAGTACTGAATGAGTAATATAAGTTCAAATAGTAATAAATATTTTTTATCAGTAAGACAAATGACCGTTAAAATTGCCGCGTTAAAAGAAAGGGTAAAAGGAGAGACTAGGGTTGTAATTACACCTGATATAGCAAAACTATACGTAAAAAAAGGTTATAGTGTCTTTGTTGAGAAATCTATGGGCGTGGCGGCAAATTTTACCGACGAAGAATATATAACAGCTGGAGCTAAAGTTTCAGGAGTACCGCTGGAAATAATTTCTGATGCTGATGTCATTCTTAAGGTGCAACCATCACCCATTGAAGAAGCCCTAAATGAAGTTAATATAGCCAAAGCTGGAGCAACGATAATTGGTTTACTCTCTCCTCACTCTCATAGTGAATATATAGATAAAGCGATATCTAAGAATCTGTCGACTATAGCTATGGAATTGGTTCCAAGAATTACCAGAACCCAAGGTATGGATGTTTTATCATCACAAAGTAATTTGGCTGGTTATAGAGCGGTTATTGAGGCTTGCTATTATTATGATAGAGCTGTTCCTATGATGATGACTGCAGCAGGGACTGTAAATCCAGCAAAAACACTAATTCTTGGTGTTGGAGTAGCGGGATTGCAAGCAATTGCTACAGCAAAAAGACTAGGTGCCGCAGTTTCTGCTTATGATGTGAGAGCCATAACAAAGGAGCAGGTAGAGAGTTTAGGTGCAAAATTTGTTTATCCAGCGGTGGGAATTGCAGATAGAGAGGATAAATCTGGCTATGCTAAAGAAGTAACAAAGGATTTTGCTGCTATCCAGGAAGAGTTTTTACTTGGGATAATTGGTAATTTTGACATAGTAATTACCACAGCGCAAATTCCAGGGAAAAAAGCACCAATTCTTCTTACTAAAAATATGGTTTCTAAAATGAAGCCAGGCTCAGTTATAGTTGATATAGCAACAGCTACTGGTGGAAATGTTGAAGATTCTGTTATGGACAGAATTGTTAGCAAAAAGGGAGTGAAAATTATTGGTTGGTCTAATATGGCAGCAAGAGTTGCCACTGACGCTTCCAAATTGTATGCAAAGAATTTATATAATTTTTTAGAGCATGCTTTAAAAAATGGTAAAATCGATTTTTCTGACGAGATAGTTGAAGAAATGCTGATAGGGACAGACGGCAAAATGATGAATAAGAAATTTAAGATTAATTGATGAGGAGGGTGTTTGATACTGCTCGTGGTGATAAAGTAGGAATACTAGTGTCATCCCGGCAAAGGCTTGGATCCAGCTTAAAGTCAACTATTTAGAGCTATAAGCTAGCTTATAGCAAAATTTAAGTTATACTTGGATCTCGGATCCGACGCTCGAGCTAATCGCTCTCACTGGTCCTGGATGACGGCACCAATTTATTCAGAGGCGTACTTGCACAAGGAGCGGGAATGATACCTACAGTTAGAGTTAAGAATTCCATAAAATTAACAAAACAATATATAAATTATGAATCAAGAACTATCAATTGTTACTAAACAGGCAGCAGAATTATCTGAAAAAGCTATGTTGCTATCTGAGAAATTAAATTCCTTAGCAACGGAAACTCAAGCCCATAATGTTTCTGCGGTTGATCCATTCATATTTGCAATTACCATATTTTCTTTGGCTTGCTTTGTTGGCTATTATGTGGTATGGAAAGTGACTCCAGCACTACATACTCCTCTTATGTCTATTACTAATGCTATATCTGGAATTATTATAATAGGGGCGCTAATTGCTTCTAGCTCCCAGGGTTTTAGTTTATCAATGGTATTAGGCTTCTTTGCTGCGTTTTTGGCGTCGATAAATATTTTCGGGGGCTTTATAGTGACAGAGAGGATGCTCGAAATGTTTAAAAGGAAATAATTCACAAATAATTTTTTACTATGTCAGTACGTTTAATCGAAATACTATATTTGGTAGCAGCAATTTGTTTTATCTTTTCTCTGAAAGGATTATCTTCGCCTAAATCAGCGCGAAAGGGTAGTTTAGTAGGAATGTTTGGAATGTTGTTGGCTTTATTTGCAACATTTTCGCTACCTGATTTTTATCATAAAATGCCATTATTAATTACTGTATCTTTAGGAGGGGTCGTTGGTGCATATGTTGCTAGGAAAATTCCAATGACTTCAATGCCTGAGCTAGTTGCTGGATTTCACTCTTTTGTTGGCCTTGCTGCGGTATTTGTTGCTTTTGCAGCGCTATTGTTGCCAGAAAATTTCGGTATCGGTGAGTATGGGTCAATTCCTTTCTCAGCTAGAATTGAGATGTCACTTGGGGCTGCTATCGGAGCGATAACTTTTAGTGGTTCAATTATAGCTTTTGGTAAGTTGCAAGGTTTTATTAATTCAAAACCGTTAAAATTTTGGGGTCAGCAATATGTTTGTCTGATTATGAGTATTTTTCTTGTAACAATGATGTGTTATTTTGCTAAAAATCAAAGCATTATGTTGTTTACCTTTATAATCATAGTTGCATTAATAGTTGGCGTGCTGCTGATTATTCCCATTGGAGGAGCTGATATGCCCGTGGTTGTTTCAATGCTAAATTCCTATTCTGGCTGGGCAGCAGCGGGTATTGGATTCACTCTTGGCAATAGTTTACTTATTATCACGGGAGCACTTGTTGGTGCCAGTGGTGCTATTTTGAGTTATATAATGTGCAAAGCAATGAATCGTTCTCTGCTTAATGTTATTTTTGGAGCTTTTAAATCATCTGGGAAAGTTCAAAATCAAACAGAGCACGATGATAGGCAAGCCAAAATTAGTAGTGCAGAAGATGCAGCCTACCAGATGCAATATGCTGATTCAATTATCATTGTACCAGGGTACGGCATGGCGGTAGCACAGTCTCAACATGCTATAAAAGAAATGGTTGATCATTTAAAGAAAAAAGGAGTAAGAGTAAGGTTTGCTATTCATCCAGTAGCTGGAAGAATGCCAGGACATATGAATGTTTTGCTTGCTGAAGCAAATATAGATTATGATGATGTTTTTGAGCTTGATGAGATAAATGGCGATTTTGGATCAACGGATATAGTTTTGGTAGTTGGTGCGAATGATGTTACGAATCCAGCTGCAAAATCTGATCCGGCTAGCCCGATTTTTGGTATGCCAATTTTGGACGTTGCATCTGCTAAAACCGTCTTTTTTATTAAGAGGTCTATGGCTTCTGGTTATGCTGGGATTCAGAACGAATTATTCTTCCAAGATAATACATTAATGTTATTCGGTGATGCAAAAAAAGTAATAGAAGATATTGTGAAATCTTTTGATACATAGTTGGTTTAACTTATTCATAAATTTTTATTTCACAAATGGTTTTTTGTTGTCTATAATCTGCCATATTAATACATAGCTTAATGTTGTAAGCGAATTGGTATAAGTAATTCATATATTATGATAGCTCAATGAATAAACGAAGGTCTATTTTTTTATCAGCTATTTCTGGAAATATACTGGAATATTATGATTTTACGGTCTATGCAGTCTTCTCTTTATCTATAGGTCGTGCATTTTTCCCTTCAGATTCACAGGTAATCCAAACACTATCAAGTTTATCGGTATTTGCCGTTGGTTTCTTAATGAGGCCAATAGGGGGTATTATTTTTGGCTATATAGCTGATAAATACGGAAGAAGAGTTTCGCTCATTATTTCAATGCTTGGCATGACCACAACTACCTTTATTATTGGGTTTATACCTGGTTACAGCGAAATAGGGTATAGCGCTCCTGTATTACTTGTAATGATGAGATTAATTCAAGGGTTGTGTATTAGCGGGGAAGGAGCGGGGGCTGCAATATTTATTCTTGAGCACTACCAAAATCTGAGACCTGGTTTTACGGCTGGAATAGTTCATGCATCAAATATTGCCGGTACTTTGCTTGCTAGTGTTGTTGGCATTGTTTTAGAGCAATTGTTTCCTGGGTTAGAGTTTGCTTGGCGATTTGCTTTTATTCTTGGCGGGCTAATGGGGATAGTAGGTTTTTATTTTAGACTTAGAGTATCAGAAACACCCATATTTGAGATGTTGGCTGAAAAAAAACGCACGTTAAAAATGCCTTTTACTCATGTTGTACGAAGTTCTTGGCCAGCAATGCTAATAACTTGTTGTCTTGGTGGATCTGCAAGTAGCCTAGTATATATTATCAAAACATACATAAATATTTTTCATTGTGAAGTACTCGGTTTTGATAAAACTACAGCCTTAATTTATCTTTCATATTCCTCTGTAGTCATGATGCTTACCATGCCGTTGTCTGGTTATATTTCAGATCATATTGGCAGATTTAGAATGATTATAATAGCATCATTGGCAATAGTTGTTATTGCTATGCCTGCTTTTATGTTGCTTGCGTGCGGAGAAATGTGGAAGCAGGTTGTTGCACTAACAACTATTGCCATGCTTGGAGGTTTTATTGCTGGCACCGCTTATATATTTATCATTTCGTTATTTTCGCCAGAAGAACGGTTTACTGGCGTGGCATTCGGTTATAATTTAGGTGTTGCATTATTCGGTGGAACATCAGCTGTTATTTCTAGGTGGCTTGTAGAAGTTACAGGATTATATTATGCTCCAGCATTTTATATTATACTTACTTCATTGGGGTTTTTAGCCGTGACTTACGTGATGAGGAGTACTATCAGTACCCTAATTGATGCTAATTTAAAACCAAAATGAAATCTTACAGATTAGGTCTATTTGCTGAATATTTAGCAATGCTGATTTATAAGCTAAAGTTCTATAATATAGTTCATCATCGCAAAAAAAACTTTGTTGGAGAAATTGACATCATTGCTTGCAGAGGAAAACAACTAGTATTTATTGAGGTTAAAGCAAGAAAAACCAGCATAGCAGAGAATATAGTTTCGAAAAATCAACAAAATAGGATTAGGCGGTCAGCTGAGTTATTTTTGAGTCATAATAGTAAATATACTGGCTATGATGTAAGGTTTGACTTAGTTTTTATTCAGCCTTATAAATTACCTTTGATAATAAAGAATGCTTGGTAAAAGCCAAAGTTTTTGAAATCAAATTGCTGGAACTACTGCTATTACAGTTTTTTATTGTTGGAAGCGCCTTGCTTATCAAAAAATTCTGTTGCTTCTTGTAGTAATTGTTCTGCTTCTTGAAAAGAGCCAAGTTCACTATAAATCTTTCCTAAATATAGTGAGTTCTTAGCTAAATTTATTCTCGGTGAGTTGTCGTATTGCAGAGCAACCATTCGAGCATGCTCTAAAAAACTCTTAGCTTTTTCTATATCATTAAATGCTTTATAATAATAGTTACCGAGTATATTTTGAATATTAAAAACTGATTCTTTTGAGAAAAGATGCTCATATTCTAATAATGATTCAAGATGGCCTGATAGAGCTTGTGTTTTCTTGAGATCTTTATTTAAAGCTAATTCATTTTCCATATAACTCTCTATGGCAGGAATTATATTATCATAATATTCAGTTGGTATTGTTTTATGTACATAATGAAATATGATAGATTGAATAGAAGCATGAATAGAGACTACATTCTCTAGGTTATTGTTATTTTCAGTTATTAGAGAAAATTTTTGCATTTCATTTATAAAATTATGTGTAGCAATATCACCATGGCAGGCGATAAGCAGATCTTTTGGAATATTTTCTGCATTTAGTATACTAGACAATAATAATAATTTATCTAAATCTTTATTTGAATCAATTATGTTTTTCAAAGATAATTCGATTATATAGCTCCTAGTTTTTGTATAATTAGTAATAGAACCTAAAATAGATTTTTGTGTATTAGTAAAATTTTGATCTTCACTGGTAATATATTGAAGATATTTATCATATTCAGTATTAGTGTTTTTTATATAATATGCAGCTTGTGTAATATCTAATGGAAATGGTGGAATATTTTTTAAAAACAGTCTAGTTTGTTTTTGATCTGCTGGAGTACTATTATTTTTATCTAAAATTGTATTAAACAACTTAAATGATTCTGCGTCATCTAGTTGCAAAGCATAAATTACATTATCCTTAGCAAAATAATTATTATTTATAATATTGCTATTTGTGGTGGTGATAATTACTTTTCCTGATCCCCAATCTTCTAAAGTACGAGGTAAATATTTTTGTATATCACTAAAATTTGTAACATTGTCATAAATTAAAATCCAATCTTTGTGTTTCGGAGCTCTCTGTTTTAAGAAAGAAAATGTCATGTATTCCTTTTTAAATAGATTAGTTATTTTTTGAATCTCGTAAAAATCTGCTTTGTCTGTTTCATTTTCGCACAAAGCGTATGCTAAACATTCCAAAGAGGTAAATGTGCTTTCAGGTGTTTCTGCATTAATTTTCCATATTATAGATGTACCATGGCTATTAGCATATTGTTGGGCTAGGGTGGTTTTGCCAGATCCACCTATACCAACTAGAGCCACAGTATTAATTGAATTAGGAACGCCAAGTAACCTATCCATTTTATTTAAAATAGAGCTACGTTCTAGATAAAAATTATTGGGTAGAGTATCACCACTTGTGACTTTTAATGCATTATGGTGACGCAGATAAGTAGCGGTATAAACTAGCATTGTAATAAACAATATAAGAGCTATAATTACTGCAGAAATTATTTTTTTATTTTT
>CAMCTQ010000066.1 GCA_945878545.1 Rickettsia typhi | reverse complement strand
AAATCAGAGGTTTAAAAAATATCAAATGGATAAATGATAGTATTTTAAATATCCAAAACTTAAATATCGGCAAATTTGATCATATTAATTGTATTGGGGTATTGCATCATCTTGAATCTCCAGATGAAGGTTTTAAGGCGCTAAAATCTGTGCTAAAACCAGATGGTGGTATGAGCATAATGGTTTATGCTAAGTACGGCAGAACTGGTTTATACCAGGTGCAAACAATTATGCAAATGATTAATGAAGGGGAAATTAGTCGTCAGAAAGAAGTAGATAATGGTTGGGCAGTGGTGAATGCTTTGCCAGTAACTAATTGGTATAAAAGAGCGGCTGAGAAGTTAGCTGACCATCTGCAGGATGGTGATATTGGAATGTATGACATGTTTCTCCATAAGCAAGATAGAGCTTACTCCATTCCGGAAATGTATGAATTTATAAATAATGCTGGTCTTCATTTTGTTGAATTTACTAATCCATTTGACAGAGCAGCTTTGGATATTAGGAGTTTTTTTAACAAAGGAGAGCTCTTAGATAAAATCCTCAAAATGGATAAAATAAAGCAACAAACCATTTGCGAAATTATGGCTGGTAATATAATCAAACATTCTTTTTGGGTAACAAATAGGACTGATTCGACTATTGCTTCTTTTGAAGAGCTAAATAACATCCCATATTTTACAAAGAAAAATAGATATGCTGAGGATATAATAAAATTCTTAGAAGAAAATCCAGATCATGTAGGGTTGCCTGTTAGTTTTGATATTGAGTGCTGGGCCCAGCCTATGAATATTAGTTTCATGACTTCTCCTCTTACAAAACATGTGCTCGAAGCACTAATACCGCAAACTAGAACACTACTTGAGATTCTAGATTTTACAATAGCGGCTGTGGGCAGAGAAGTAACTATCCAGGAATTTAAAACTGAGATTAATAACGTTTTTGCTACTCTAGTTAGGACTGGAGACTTGTATTTAAGGCATAAATCGGTAAATTTTAGAGTTATATAGCTAACCGTAAGGAGTGTCCCCTCGCAAGAGGGAATCCATAAAAAAAATAGTTTGCCATAATTAACCAGCTTATATGTACGATGTATTTTTTCAGTCAATTAAGTCGTTTTTACAGGTTAATGAACCAGGGCAAAAAGCCTTAGAACGCCTTAAGATTAATAATTTGAGAGATCTGGTTTTTTATAAACCTGTCGCTTATAATATCATCAAAATAAATCCTGATTTAGCAATAGTCAAAAATGGTGAACTAATTCAAGCCGAAGTAACAATAGATGATGTCCTTAGGCCTTCATCTAGAAGGGCGCCGCTTAAAATCAAGGTTTCTAATAATACTGGGTCAATTATTTTAGTCTTCTTTAGTAAAATTCATCCATTTATTTTTAGCAAGCTTCGGGTGGGTCAGAAATATATTATTACCGGCAAAGTAGAAATTTTTGACCGTGCTTTGCAAATAAGCCATCCAGAGTTTATATTTAAGCAAAATTTAATTACCCCAGTAATGCCGATTTATCCACTTACTTATGGCATAGTAAATAAGCAATTATATGGTTATATCAGGGATGCTATTACTGTTTTAGAAAACTCTATCCAAACAAGAAAGCACTTCGCTAACCAGGGCGCGGAAGAAAGAAGATATATTGATGAGTTATTAGATGAAATTAAAAATTTACATCTAATTGGTAAGCAAGCTATAGATGACATCACGAAAAACATAAAATTTAATATGGAGAAGTTAGCAGCAAAAGAATTATTTGCTAATCAAGTATCCTTAGTGAAAATCAAAACTCAGGAACATAAAAATCGTGGTAGATCTTTTGTTTCAAACCATGAGGTACATGAAGTAGTGTTATCAAAGCTTGGTTTTGAGTTAACGCAAGGTCAATGTGGGGTGATCGAGGAAATAGAACAAGATCAGTGTTCCGATATTCAGATGATGAGAATGCTCCAAGGAGATGTTGGGTCTGGCAAGACTTTAGTTGCGCTTTTAACTATTTTAAATGTTGTAAAATGCGGTGCGCAAACTGCTCTGATGGCTCCGACTGATTTACTAAGCATCCAGCATTATCAATTTTTTTGTAAAGCTTTGGAAAATACTGGCATTAAGGTAGAATTGTTAACAGGCAAAACTTCTGTAAAGCAGCAGAAACAAATAAAAGAAGATTTGGCCAGTGGTAAGGTTGATATTTTAATTGGTACTCATGCGTTGTTTCAGAAGGGAGTAGAATTTAAGGATCTAGCTTATATAGTTATTGATGAGCAGCACAGATTTGGTGTTGAGCAAAGATTAGAATTAATTAAAAAAGCATCGATTCCAGATGTGCTGGTGATGACGGCAACTCCTATCCCAAGAAGTCTGACATTAACTATGTTTGGAGATATGAGTGTCTCGCAGCTCAAAACCAAACCTCGTAATCGTTTGCCAATAATTACTTCTATAATTTCTAATGACAAAAGATCGGAAGTTATTAACTCACTAGATAAAAAATTACAGATAGGAGAGAAGATATATTGGGTTTGTCCTTTAATTGATCAGTCAGATGAAACACTAAAAACAATGCTGGCTGACGAAGATAATTCTGATTCAGTAATATTTTCAGATGTTACGGTGCGTTTTGCTGAACTGGATAAGGTGTATCCGGATCAGGTTTCTATGATCCATGGTAAGATGAAACCAGTAATTAAGGATCAGGTCATGCAGGAATTTAAAGAGGGGCCTGCTCGTATATTGGTTGCAACAACAGTTATTGAAGTTGGCATTGATGTACCTGATAGTAACTTGATTGTCATTGAAAATGCCGAAAAATTTGGTCTTGCTGGGCTTCATCAGTTAAGGGGCAGAGTAGGGCGTGGAAGCAAGCAATCATATTGCTTATTGATGTATAATCCAAAAAGATTATCTAAAATGGCTAGGGAAAGGCTTAAGATAATGCGTGAAAGCAATGATGGGTTTTATATTGCTGAGCAAGATTTAATTTTACGAGGTGGGGGAGAAATACTTGGTACCAAACAAAGTGGTGAGCCAGTGTTTTTTTTCGCTGACCTTGCTCGTGATTTAAAAATTCTGTTACAAGCAAATTATCTAGCAAAATCTTTCAGAAATAGTGATTTTATTGATTTTCAAATTGATTTATTCGCTAGAAACAAAAGAGAATTAATAAAAAGTGGATGAGATTTAATAATTATATAGTAAATCACCTAATTCAACTCAAAATACTATATCTATCTTTGTAAAACTAAAACGGCATGATGTCTTGCTATTTCAGGAAATAGTTCTTTGGTAAAAGGTAACATTTCTGACTTTCCATCTTTGATAAACATTATTTCTATAATGTCTCCTCCGCCATAATTTGCTACGTTGGTTATATTGCCGATGTGGTTACCGCTCGTGTCCAGTACTTTGAGACCTTTTAAATCTTCAATATAAAATTCATCTTCTGCTTTAATAGGTGGTAAGCTGCTTCTGGCACAGTAAAGAGATGTTTTGTTGAATTTTTCCGCTTCTGTCCTGCTGTGGCAGTTTTCTAGATTGCAAATTAGATTCCCGTTCGGTTGAATCCTAATCATTTTTAGTTTCACAGGCTTTTGATTTTGATCGAAAACTGGTAAATTTACAATATTTTCAAGAGGGTGGGTAAAGGACTTAACAACAATTTGGCCTTTTATACCATGAGCTGATGAGATAACACCTACTATAATTAATTTATCATCTGGGTTGTTTTTGTTAGCAACTGATTGATCTGGCATGTAAAATATCATAAGTTAATACAGAAACTGCTGTTGATGGCAGCCAAATAACATATAACTACTATAGCTGAAAATTAAAGTCATATCATGAAAAAAATTATTCTATCTTTGTTTGTTATAATCGCGGTCCTTTTGGGCTTAGTTTTGAGTTCCATATATTTAACAGATTATAATAAAATCTATAATGATTTTATTAGCAGTGCTAGGATTGATACTACAAATATTACTAAAGTAAATTACAAACTAAATAAATTTCCTGTTCCATCCTTAGTAATTGACGAAATAAAACAAGCTGGCAAGATAGAACTTAAAGATATAAATATCAGGTTTTCTTTGTGGTCTGTTTTAAGTTTTGACCATAAGGTTTCTGATATAGAAATTGGTCAGGTGATAATTCATTTGTCAAATGATGATGTGAATTATATAGAACATGATGAATTTATTAGTGAATTAATTAAGAAGGAAGCTCTTAATATCTCAGCAAAAATTGATAAACTAATTTTTGTTGAATCAGACAAAGACATCCCTCTTGTTATAGAAAACTTTATTTTTTCTGGAGATGAAAAGACGACAAAATTTAATGGAGAAGTAGATTCGGTAGGAAATTTACAAGGAGAATTTGTTAGAAATGCTGATCAAACTAACTTTAGTCTTGATGTAAATAATCCCGATTATCATATAAAACTTCATGAGATATATGAAAAATCTGTTTTAAAAAGTGGTAAAATGGAAGTTGTAACTTCAGTTCTTGCTAGAAAATTATTAACGTTATTACCAGATTTTGTCAATGTGTCAGATAAATTACCTTCTAGTGAGGAAGTGAAAATTAGCTTAGATATTGTACCATTAAATAATTGGATTAATTTTAAGAATATTGTCATTGAGTCTAAGTCTATTCAAGGAACTGGCGAGATGGCTATCAGTAAAAATCATCAAGACATCAGTGATGTCAAAATAAATTTTAGTAAAATAGATCTAGATAGTCTTCGTCAGAATAAGAGCGTTGATAGCAACCATAATGATAACAATAATTCTTATTCTTCTGGTACTATTAATAAATTTAGTTTTGGCAAAAACCAAACAAGAACAACTATTTCGGCTAAAGAAATAGTACTGAATCCAAGCAATATTGTAACAGATGCTAATTTAAAATTTTTAATCCAAGACGGTAGGGTTAATATTGAAGATTTCTCCGGTGCTTTAGGTCAAAGTGGTGGTTTCAGGGTTAATGGTGTTGTATCTGAGAATTCTTTCCGTAGCCTTTTTAAGGGCAAAATTGCTTTAATTCACAAAGATCTCAATGATATAGCTGAAATTATTGGCGGCTCTGAAGTGAGATCTCAAAATAAGATTCCATGCAGTCTTGTGTCTGATATTAAATTTAGCTCAGTAGATATTTCTATGCAAGATTTACTGATCAAAACAGATAATGCCGAAATCTCTGGTTCTTTTTCAACTAAATTTATCGGTAATTCACCGAGAACTAATGCGAATTTAAAAATTACTAAAGTTAATTTAGACGAGAATAGCTTACCAGTTTTAAATTATTTATACAGTTACGCTCTGGGATTAACTGAAGACTCAAAAAAAGAGGATTATTTAAATAGATTTATTCCATTAAGAAAAATCACCTCCATAAGTAATTACGATATTAGTTTTGATCAACTAATTTCAAATAGTAAGCTATATAAAAACGTGAATTTTAACCTTAGTCTTATACCAGGAAAAATTAGGCTAGAGAATCTATCATTAAATGATGGTAAGAATCATGTGGATGTAACAATTGAACTAATAGCTTCCGGTATAAAACCATCTTTCGATATAATAATTCATAGTGGCGTGCTGGAAACTAATTTTCTTTCGCCAAGATCTATTTCTGAACTTAGAAAACAAATATTAGAAAAATTTGCTCTTGATAAAGTTGATTTGAACATGAATTTTACTCTTGATAAAGTTTATCAAGGAGACTTCATTCTTGGTAGAGTCCTATTCAAAGCCAAAAACAACAAAACTTTATTTGAAATTAGCAAGTTTGATGCTGATATATTTGGTGGCAGACTGTCTTCTTCTGGTAGTGTATTACTTGATCCGTACACAATAAATTTTGTATATGCTATAAATTCAGCAATTATTCCAGAGATAGCTAAATTGATGCCGCTTGGACTTCTTGAGAGCGGTGGTGTAATAAGTGCTAGCGGTATGTGGTCTACAAATGGCAATTCTCTTGAGGAGCAACTATATAATTTGTATACAAAATCAGATATAGTTACCAAAGATATCACAATAAGTAATTTTTCTATTGATGATATTGTTAAAGCCGCTGGTGTCTCAGACTATAATATAAAAACTTTTAAAGATGACATAAAGCAAGCTTTATTAACAGGGAAGACAGAAATTAGTGAATTAAAAGCTGCTGTAGAGCTTACTAAAGGACTTTTCGCTTTAAAGAATGTAGCATTTAAAACAAAATATACTTCAGGAGCGGCGTCAGTAAGTTTTAATTTATATGATCTTAATATGGATCTTTCTTCAGTGTTTTCATTTTATTTGACTAAACCGACTTATGGAAGAAATTATACCGATTATGCTACAGCAAAATTAACCATTAAAGCTACTGGTAATTTACTAACCCCTAAAAAGGAAGCTGACACGAAGGAATTCGAGGATTTGTTGAATGCTGCGGCTACAGTAAAAAAGAACTAGGATTTAGAGGGTATTGGGATTAAATTTCAACTAGTACACTTTAGATTTGAATCACTCTGATTGTCACTAGTAGCTTGTGTATTCCTCCTTTCGTCTCACTTCTGTTCGAACTTATACATACGGCTATAATCTCTTTATTCCTCGAAAGATAACTTTTCAGGTGATCCGAGGTTTTCACCACTTAGACCTATTTCTATGAACTCCTCTAGATCAAGAGATAACTCTTCAGGCGATTCAAGGTCTTCGCCACTCAGACCTAATTGGTCATACTGCTCATAGTCGTAATTGTTTTTGATTGTTAGGGGACTATTTTTGTTTAAGAAGTTTGAAATTTCTTTTTCGCAATTTTCTATGAACTCCTCTAAATCAAGTTTTTTTTCATCAATAAACTGTAAAAATAGCATCCATATTGTTTTACATAAACTGATAAAATTTTCAATATTATCAGTTCCACCTTTTAAGCATTCTTCTGGCTCAATGTTAATCTTAAGGGTTATTTTACTATTTTTGCCTATTGTTATA
>CAMCTQ010000065.1 GCA_945878545.1 Rickettsia typhi | reverse complement strand
CCAGATATTATTATATCTTCTGGTAGAAGAACAGCGCCTTTGGCAATTTACTTAAAAAAAATATTAAAGAATAAAATTAAAATTATTCAAATTATGCGCCCAGGTTTGAATCCAAAGGAATTTGATTTAATAATATTACCGCAACACGATAATTATAATTATGCATTGCCTAATATTGTCAGAATAATTGGTGCTCTAAATAATGTGCAAGCTTCTATGCCAGAAGCAAAAGCTCTGCTACGCAATAACTACCCAGACATAAAAAACTTTATTGCTGTTATTATAGGGGGATCAAGTAAAAAGTATAATTTCACTGCTACCGACGCGGAATCATTATCCGATACAATCCACACTATATCTGAAAATCACTCTCTACCTCTCTTTATTACTTTTAGCAGAAGAACTCCAAAACAAGTAAAAGAAATATTCAAAAACAAATTTTCATGGCCAAATATCCTTTATGATCCAGAGGAAAATTTACCAAATCCATATCCAGGCCTTATAGGAGAGGGAGAATATATCATTACCACAACTGATTCAATTTCAATGTGTAGCGAAGCAGCAAGTACAGGCAAACCAATTTATGTTTTCTGCCCTCAAAATTTCAAACTTAAAAAACACAGATTTTTTATTCAACAATTAGCAGATCTTGGGATCGTAAAAATATTAGAGCAGAATACAACTTTCCTGGTAAAATATAATTATGAACCTTTACACGAGATAGATAAAGTTGCTGAAATTGTTAAAACCAGATTTTTTAATAAGGTATAAAAAATCTTATGAATTTTAAGTTAAATGAAATTCTTAATAGAGATAGTCATTATCTAACAGAGCTAACTCTGTGCCAGGTACGACTAATGGATAATTCTAATTATCCATGGCTAATTTTAGTACCTATGAAGAATGATATAGTAGAAATTACTGACTTTAACAAAACAGATTACGATCTATTTAATGCCGAGGTAAAAAAAATAGCTAAGATAATGCAAGATGTATTTAACCCAGATAAGTTGAATATTGCAACCATTGGTAATATTGTTCCACAGCTTCATATGCATATCATTGCAAGATTTAGAAATGATATATTATTTCCTAAAACAGTTTGGGGAAATGAATTTACACGTTACGATAATTATGATTTAAAAGCCACTATAGATACTTTGCTCAAAGCTTTAAATATATCAAAATAAGTAAACTAAATGATCATTTAGAAATACTTGCTGCACGCTTGTAAATAGGAATAACCAGTAACCAATGTAAGAATCGCTGAGATCCATAAAAAAACGTGACCAATTAAATCAAGCCCCTTAATACCAGAACCCACCGATCCAATTATTAACATAGTCATTGAAATCATTTGTATAGCAGTTTTGATTTTGGCCAATCTTGTAACTGGTACACTGACGCTGACCTGTGCTAAAAACTCCCGCAAACCAGCAACAATAAATTCCCTAGCTAAAATTAAAAGACATGGGACTTCATCGGCTCTTCCAGCTTTGACTAGCATCACAAGAACACACCCCACTAGTACTTTATCGGCTATTGGGTCAAGCATCTGACCTAAATTTGAAACTATATTATATCTTCTAGCAAGATACCCGTCAAAAAAATCAGTTAGACTTGCTATGGCAAAAACTATTCCACCTATTCTATGAGCAAATTTTGAATCACCAAAATAAAATGACATCACAATGAGTGGTATTGCAACTATTCTGAGTATAGTTAAGTAGTTTGGTATGTTTTTATCAATCTGCATTTATCTGCTCTAACTCTGGGACTCAATAGTTTCTATATAAAATTATTTTTATTCTAGCATAATTTTAACTCCTTATTAGAATTCTTAATATAATTTTTATTAAAAACCAACTAATAACTTGCGTGAAATATAGATTTAGTAATAAATTGATGATTTGTAAACTATAAAAAACGACTAACAATGGTAAAAATATACAAAACAGCTACCGAAGCAATAAAAGATGTAATCAAAGACGGAATGGTGATCCATGCTGGTGGCTTTGGATTATGCGGCATTCCAGAAAAAATCATAGCAGCAATTGCGGAGTCAGATGCAAAGAATCTCACAATTGTCAGTAATAATTGCGGAATAGATGATTTCGGCCTTGGTATACTTCTAAAAAACGGTCAGATCAAAAAAATGATTTCATCTTACGTTGGTGAAAATAAATTATTTGAACAAAAATATTTAGATGGATCTCTTGAGCTTGAGCTTAATCCTCAAGGCACTCTAGCAGAGAGAATAAGAGCTGGAGGGGCTGGTATACCAGCATTTTATACAAGAACTGGCGTTGGCACCATTGTTTCAGAAGGAAAAGAGATAAGAGAATTTGATGGTAAAAAATACGTGATGGAACGAGGAATTTTTGCAGATCTTGCAATAATTAAAGGATATAAAGCAGATAAATTTGGTAACGTTATTTACAATAAAACAGCTAGAAATTTTAATCCTATCATGGCAACAGCTGCAAAGATAACTATTTGCGAAGTTGAAGAAATAGTTGAAACTGGCCAACTTGACAGCGACAACATCCATACACCAGGTATATTTATTGATAGATTACTGCAAGGAAGTAATTATGAAAAAAGAATAGAAAAAGTAACTACTAGAAACAAAGAGGCAAACTAAATGGCTTGGACAAGTGATGAGATGTGTAGAATAGCTGCAGAAATGGAAATCAGAGATGGTCTATTCGTGAATCTTGGCATTGGCATGCCAACAAATATACCAAATTATATACCAGAGCATATAACTGTTTGTTTTCAAAGCGAGAATGGTATGTTAGGAATGGGCCCATTTCCCTATACGGGTGACGAAGATGCTGATCTTATTAATGCTGGTAAACAAACTATTACCGCTCTGCCAGAAAGTAGTTACTTTGATAGTGCCGCTTCCTTTGCTATGATTCGCGGAGGTCACGTTGATTTGACTATTCTGGGAGCTTTAGAGGTCTCAGAAACAGGTGATTTAGCGAATTGGGCAGTACCAGGAAAAATGATTAAAGGCATGGGTGGCGCTATGGATTTAGTTGCCAATATAAAGAGAGTGGTGGTGCTAATGAGTCATAATTCTAAAGATGGTAGTCCTAAACTAGTTAATAAATGTGGTTTACCATTAACAGGAATAAACGTAGTTGACAGAGTCATTACCGAGCTTGGTGTTTTTGATATTAAGGATGGTAAAACATATCTAGTTAAAAAAGCCAACGATGTAACTGCAGAAGAGATAATAGAAAAAAGTTCAGCTAAGATTTTAATCTCTTAGATATATACTAATGTAAGAAGTTGAAAGAATAGCCATGATATCACAATAATATCATAGACTATATGCGGTACTATTAAGACTGCTATAAATACATATCTCTGAAAATCCCCCACACCCCCCTAGTATAATCCAAGTTCTACTATACTGTGGAGCTCTAATCCACTATGTGGATTAGAATATCTCTGCTATCTATATAATACTTATCAGCATGAAGATATATTAAAGAGGTTTGTACTTATCAGCAACTTATGGGATAAACACGACACAACAAAGCTATTATTACAAATATTTTATAAAAATATTTGTAATTTACTAGTAATTTACCACTATTTTTATTAAAACTAATTGTTAATTACATGATTGTGATATATTGTTCTACTATATAAGATGAGTATTTTTATGGAAAATAATGAGATGCATTTAACGCAAGACGAAGAAGCAAAAAATATTTTAGAGTTAGGATTTTGTTTAATTCAGGCTTATCAAAGATTAAAATCTTTTGTAGAAGAAGCAGAAAAAATGCTTGATGGAACTAAGTTGCATATAAATGAAATAGTTATACTGCACATAATTAGGATCCATAACAAACCAAAATCAGTTAACGTCATTTACTTAATTGCGGATTTTTACGATGATTATGTTGTAGCTTATGCTATAAAAAAGCTAGTTAAGTTAAAATTAATAAAAAAACTCTCTTCTAAAGAGAGCACTAATGGTACGAGTTATCAAATAACAGAGCAGGGTATTAAGCTTACTGACAATTATGTTGACTTAAGAAAACAGACTCTATTCACAGCTTTTCAAGAAGGCGACATTAATACAAAGGAGCTTGGTAACCAGTTAAGATCGCTAATACAGATATATATCAAAAGTTTTCGTAATTTGGTTATAAAAGGCTAGAAGAAATAGCATTCCTTATATAGTCATTCTAATATTAATATGGCTATTATCATAGTGGTGTTACTTCAAGAGACTGTTCATAATTATTTTAATTTTTAACTGTAAGTAGCCTATGGGTTACAGGATATTAAACTATTGTCAATGTATTTACTAAATATAGAATTTATAAATGGGATCTATTTTACTCCAAGAGAAATGGAAATTATATCATGTATTCTAAATGTACGTGGTGTTAAGAAAATAGCTTCGATTTTATCTATCTCTCCACGAACTGTTGAGGGACATATACAAAATATTTTATTAAAAATTTCTTCTAATTCTCAAGAACATATTAAAGATTTTGTAGAAAGGTCAGAGCAAATTTCCCAACTCAAAAACTATTATTTAGACCTTCTGATCACTAGTTTTTTAATACAGCAATTAAAAAAAATATCGCCATTATTTATAAGAAATAAAATAGCATGTATTGTACATTATACAAAAAATGACATCCTAAATTATATAATTAAATACTTAAAACTTGCTAATGTAGATGTGATTATTAGCCATAACAATTATTCAGGTGATAAAAAAATTCCAATTATATTTTCCGATGAAACTAGCCCGGAATCAAAGCAATGTGAGGGATATAAAAACTTAATTTTTATATGCAACGACGAAACACTTTATAGTAACTCTTTAGACAAATATAGCTCAGTCAATTTAATTGATTGTAGCAAAAAAGCAAATATTCATGCAGGGATATTTAAGATATTAAAAATACTGGCTCCCAATATTAATTTGGCTGATTCAGTAAGGGAGTTCAATAAATTAGAAAGCAATATAATGAATTTAGGGAATACTTCTCTCTCTGAACCGCAAATAAATTCAGAGAGTAATGGTTTACTAGATTTGTCTTCCAATCAAAAACCTGATTCCATTCTTGGAAAAAAGAGCTGTATAATATCGATAGTATTTATTTGTATAATTACTTCGCTGTTTGTTTTCTTTCCTTTAAAAAAGATTGCTTATATATACAATACGATAAAAGAAGCTAGTCGGCTTCAGGTCACTTCTAATTTTTCTCTTTTACACAAAAGTATTTTATTAGAACGCCCTGCAATGATAGCTAGGATTCAAGACGCATTTAAAGGAAATGATACAATTGAAACTGTGGTACTTATGGGAATTGGTGGAGCAGGAAAGACGACTCTTGCTCGTCAATATATTACAAATCAAACAGCATCAATTGCATGGGAAATAAATGCTGAAACCGAGAATAGTTTAATCTCCTCAATAGAGCAGTTACTTTATGCTTTGTGCGATTCTACAGAACAAAGAGCAAAATTAAACATGCTTATAGATATAAAAGACCCCCGGCAAAGAGCCAACCAATTTATTTTATTGTTACAACAGAAATTAAAAGAAAACCCAAATTGGCTACTTATTTATGATAATGTGGAAGCATTTAAATATATTCAACCCTACTTTCCTTGTAACACGAAAGCTTGGGGAAGCGGTAGGATAATTATTACTACTAAGGATACTAACATTAAAAATAATAGCTACATAAAAAACAGTAATGTGATAGAGGTAGAAGAACTGTCAGAAGAGGAAAAATATCAGCTTTTCTTAAGTATTGCACAGAAAGATGAAAGAAATAAAAATTTATATTCTGATAAAAAGGTTCTTAAAGAGTTTTTAGAACAAATACCATCTTTTCCTTTAGATGTATCTGTTGCAGCTTATTATCTAAAGGAAACCGGAGTGGAATATGACAAATATCTAAAACAGATTGCTGCTCCGAACTTAGAGTTTACAGCTTTACAGGAAAATATTTTACGAAATACAAATGAATATTCTAAAACTCGTTATAGTATTATGGTATTATCTATTAAACAGATAATTGCTGCAAATCCTGACTTTAAGGAATTATTATTATTTATATCTTTGCTTAATTCTCGAGAAATTTCTAAAGAATTGCTTGTAGCTTATAAGAATGATATGGTCGTTAATAGTTTTATAAGCGAACTCAAGAAAAACTCCTTTATTACTAATAGTGATTCCACAGATATAAGTAATAATCAACATTCTACATTCTCAATGCATCGTAGTGCCCAATCTATCATTCTGGCATATCTTACAAATTCAATAAATTTAAAGACCGAGAAAAGTTTATTAAAATCGATAACTAATGCTATAGAGTCCTATATATCTAAATTAGTTGAGGCTGAAGATACTTTAAAGCTTAAAGTTTTACAAAATCATTGCGAAGCTATTTTAACCCGGGTGCGTGACGACGTTATAAATGAGGAATCAAAAACGTCTATAGAAAATGCGCTTGGAGTTATTTCGTACTATATAGGTGACGACTTAAAAGCAAGAAAGATTTTAGAATCTAGTCTAGAAAATTTATATACTCACAATCGTCAAACAAGTATTGAATCTGCATGGACATTACTGCATTTAGGTGCAATTTATAGAAAACTAGGTAATTATGAAAAATCTATAGACTATCTTACACAAAGTATAGCTATTTATAAAACGTTCCCTAAAAACAATTTCGGTATTGCTATGGCTTTAACGCACCTGGGAAATGCTTATAGGTCTATAGGACAGTTTGCGCAAGCTAAACTTGCCCTACAGAATAGTATCAAACTTTCTCAAGAATACCCGGTTAACTATGCCGGTGTTGCTAAAGCATCAGTCTATTTAGGATCTCTATATAGAGAGGAGGGTGACTATAAAAATGCTCAAGATTTACTTGAGCAAAGTCTTGAAATTTATAACACACATCATTATCCCCAGTATAGTTCGTTGCATGCTAGAGTGTTATCACATTTAGGGGTTGTTTACAGAAT
>CAMCTQ010000064.1 GCA_945878545.1 Rickettsia typhi | reverse complement strand
ATTTAGGAAATACAAGACCTACAAATAAACCAAAAACCCCACCAAGAAAGAGTAAGATAGTTCCATATATTACACAAGTTCTCTCTCCGAAATGAGTGCTTATACGACCAGAATACATGCTAAAAATGGAAAAGATAGAAATGATAATGCCCTGATTAATAGCATAATACATAATTGGTAAGTTATAGGTTTCCATGTATAGAAAAGGGGCGCATGCAATAAAACTCATATACCCACTATAAGTTATACTCGGTGCCAAAGATGCATATAAGACTCTTTTATCCGTTATTAAAATACGAAAATTTCTAAGGATAGTTCTGATTTGAAGAGTTTCTTTTGCCTTTTTCGTTTCAGGTAATTTAAAATAAAGTACAAGCCATGAAATTAAAGACACTAAGGCTATTACTAAATAATTACCTCTAAATCCTACTAAATCATTGATAAAACCACCAGCGATTGGCGCAACTGACATGAAAACAGTAATTAATGAATTCATAACACCAATTAGTTTAGCGGCCTTATCCGTCTCATAAACATCAGCAATCATAGCAAATACTACAACAGCAGAAGTACTAGCCCCAAAACCTTGGACAAATCTTGATAAAAGAAGTAATTCAATGCTATTTGCAAATACACAAAATATTGCTCCTATTAACATAATTGCATTACCAATAAGCATTACACTTCTTCTTCCGTAGCAATCAGACAATGGACCGTAAACAACACTTGAAAGACAAAACCCTAAAAAGTTAACAGCTATGGTCATTTGAGTCAGACCATCTGAAATATTAAAATAATCGGAAATATCTGGAAAACTAGGTACCGAAATATCAATTTCAATACAGCAAGTAAGCAAGGAAATAACAAATATAAATGGTAAATTTTTAGTCATAGTTTTAATTAAATAAATTATTACTTTTATGGCTTGGTATTAAATCAATAACCAGGCAAATATAGTTAAGTGCAAAAAATATAAAAAGTTAGAGGACCCTAAATATGAAATATTTTCATAACGAAGGCATGTGGTTTCTGTGACAAAGAACTCAAAGATTAGGTATATTTATGCGTCATAAGGTAACTTATGTACCAAACTAGCATGATTTTATCAGAATTTCTTCAAAAACCCCCTAATTGTGAATGGGCACATTCTCGCATGAATCCACGAAATGGTCAAGTTATATTTTACCGTTTTCTTGAGCAAGACCTATTAAGAAAGATACAAATAAAGTACATGTTCGTTTATACAGAAAAATAAAATTGATTTTTGAGTATTGAGATTAGCTATTTCCCTATACCTAGCTTATTTGCAGCAGAGTCTAATTATAGAGATAACTTTTTAAGCATTAAGTTAGGGTCATTTCCATAATAATTTCATAATTATCATTAGAGAAGCGCAAGAGAAAGTTATTGAGCTTTGGAAAATTAATGGACTCAAAGACAAAACAAAACCGTAAGTTAGCCATAATAATGAATCAAGACCAATAATAAGGTACATAATCAATGAAATATCACGGGCTGAATGAGAGTTCCAAGTTTTCAATACTTGAGGAACTAGAGAAATCATGCCTAAGAAAGCTGCTATAAACCCTAGCGTCTCTATATTAGTTAATAACCATTTTGAAATCAATTTATTTTTATCCTCAATGAATTTATAGTTAAATCATAACACAGAAATTTACACTATGGTAGTGTAAATTAAATCGCACATATTAGCACTGCTTTTTATCAATAAAAATGGCCAAGTTGCCTTACTAACCTTAGTTGTTTGTTTAATAATCTTTTAGAATCACACTAATTCCCTAGCAAATGTTGCTGGAGAATTTCAATATTTAGTGTAAAAACACGATGTAATTTATTATTGTATCATTAACTCCATTTTTATTGAGATACTCATTTATTGTAAGTAAAATCAAATAATTGCCTACTATTTAAAGAGTGTTAGTATGAAAAAGCAAATAATATACATAGGAACTTATCTTCTACTGACAGGGTCAATAAATTCTAGTTATGCCAATAAGGAAACTATTGGCACTAATGTTGCTACCCAATCAACAGCACAAAAAATTCAAGAACAAACTATTAAACTAGATATATATAAAATAGAGAATAAAGGAGATAAAAAGCTAGTTCAAATCAAACTTACAAGCGTAAAGGATAATAAACCAGTTACGCTTCAAGACCTTAAAGAAATACATACCCAGAAAATACATCTTCTTATCATTGATGATGAACTTGAAGATTACAGCCATAAACATCCTAAAGCATTAAAAGAACCAGGCCTATATGAATTTGAATGGAGTCCTAAAAAAAAACAAGGAACCTACAGAATTTGGGCCGACTTATTTCCATTGAATACAAACTCCCAAGAATATGTAATTGCCGACCTCCTCTCTGATAAAGATAAAGCATCCAAAATTAATCGTAATATGTTGATTAGTAGTACTTTAGATGGTTATAAATTCGAATTATCCTTTGATACGGACCCGCTTATGGCAGGTAGCCCTACAATGGGAAAAATTATTGTAACTGACTCCAAAGGAAACTCTGTAAATGATTTGGAACCAATTATGGGAACTTTTGCCCATATAGTTGGATTTTATGATGACATAAAAACAGTAGTTCATATTCATCCTATGGGCAAAGAACCATTGAAATCTACAGATAGAAGTGGGCCAGAAGTAGAATTTCATATTGAACCAGCTAAATCAGGGTTTGTTAAGCTGTTTGCTCAAGTAAAGATACATGGCAAAGAACTATTTGTACCTTTTGGAATAATTATCAAATGATAAAGGCTTAATCTCAAATGAAATCTAATATGAAAGGGCATAATGCTCATCACACTCATAATCACAAGACTAACGGAGAAGAAATGATTGGAAATAGTCTAGGCAGTTACAAGCCATTACGTACGTATTTTTTAAGGTTATTTCATTGAAGAAAACATTAGACAACTCAAGCTTATTAATAATAAGTACCATTGGGGTAGTTTATGGAGATATAGGTACAAGCCCTCTATACGCATTAAAAAGCTCGTTTATAATAAGTAATCTAGAAGCTACTCCTAGTAATGTCTTAGGCATGATTAGTCTATTTATATGGGTATTATTTCTCGTAGTGAGTATTAAATATATTCATCTTATAATTAATATAGATAAAGATGAAAACAGAGGTGGAATATTAGCATTATCATTTCTATGTTCTAATCTAAAACATTCCAATTACAAAACTATCTCAATTTTACTTGGAATGATAGGTGCTGCATTATTATTTGGAGATGGTGTTATTACTCCAGCTATATCTGTACTTAGTGCGCTAGAAGGCTTACATATTGCCTTTTCTGGTATTCAAGAATATATCGTATTATTATCAATTGGAATTTTAACTCTGCTTTTTAGCTTTCAAAAAATAGGAAGCAATAAACTAGGATTCTTTTTTGCTCCTATTATGATAATTTGGTTTTTGACTTTGAGTAGCCTTGGTATTTATAACATTATTGCTGAGCCTAAGATTTTAATGGCACTAAATCCTTATGTTGGCATATGCTTTATCTTTAATAATGGATGGATAGCATTTAAAGCCCTTAGCGGCGTATTCCTAGTAGTTACAGGCGCAGAAGCTTTATATGCTGATCGCGGTCATTTCGGTAATATCCCTATTAAACAAGCATGGTATTTTTTAGTTTTTCCTTCATTAATCCTAAATTATCTAGGTCAAGGAAGTTTGTTATTAAAGTCTCCAGAATTAATATCTGATCCATTTTACCACCTTATACCCTCGGCAGGTCTTTATCCATTGATAATATTAGCAACTATGGCAACTATAATAGCTTCACAGGCTATAATATCAGGAGTTTTTTCACTTAGTTGGCAAGCAATAACATTAGGTTATTTACCAAAACTTAAAGTTATTCACTTATCCAACAAACCAGGCCAAGTCTATGTTCCAGTAGTTAACAAGATTCTTTGCATATTAACTATTATAGCTATCCTATATTTCCAATCTTCCTCCCAGTTATCTTTTGCCTATGGACTCAGCGTTTCTGGAGTAATGCTTATTACAACTATCCTTTTTTTGGTCCTGTTGTTGAATAAAAAAACTTTAAATACTCTTAAGATTATTATGATTTTTGGTATGCTATTCCTAGACAGCGCTTTCCTTCTTACTAATATTATCAAACTCTTTGAAGGCGCTTGGTATACCTTGCTTATTACTAGTATAATATATTATGTAATGCGGAAAAGTAGAAAAAGTCGGGATATTAGAACAAATTAAACAAATCATAATTGGTTAATATTCTATTAACCATAGGTTCAATTATACTAACATTTGTTAGTATAATGTTGTTGTAATATTTCTTAGCGTATGATATTAATTCATTTTTCAATTTAATTAATATCACGCAACTATGGCTAAATCCAATCTCAAAAAACGCGCTAATGAACCCACCTATTTTCATGATGGAACCTATGAACCTAAAAAGCTTAGATTATTTAATAAATTCAGTACAAGATATCAACTTCCACAAGAACAAGAAGAACTAGATGAGTTAGAGGAGTATTCAAAACTACGGAAAGCAACTCTACTCAAAGAGCAAGAAGAACTAGATGTATTAGAAAAGTATTCAAAACTACGGAAAGAAGCTCTGCTCAGAGAACAAGAAGAACTAGACGTATTAGAAAAGTCTTCAAAACTACGGAAAGAAACTCTACTCAAAGAGCAAGAAGAACTAGACACATTAGAACTATCCTCACAAGACTCATATACAGATTCAGTTAAATCAATGGAGCTGTCTGATGATCTTGATGAGCCACTTGTGAAACCAAAATCGCCAACTAACTTTGTAAACAAAACTAAACTCAAAGAGGTCCTGTCATCAATCCTTAACGTGGAATTAGACAATAAAGTTCTAGTTGATATTATATTTGGAAATAAAACAGTAATAGTTGGAAGAGCTAAGATAAACGGCACGTCTAAGCAACTGAGTCATATTGTTCCTCATTCATTAATAGAGCTAATAGTTAAATCTATGAGCAACAACTCCGCTGAATTAATGATAAAACTACAGAAAGCTGTGATGCTATTTATAGATTTACATGGATATTCTTTTACTCAGGAGGAATTAGCACAAAAAGAATATAAGTTAATTGCAGCTAAGTCTCATGGATCGAGTGCTCTAAGTACTCCGAGTAAAAAAAATACTTACAGCTTAGTTAATCCAAAATCGTTAAAAGCTGTAGATATAAGCCCTATGAAAGCCCAAAAAGCTACAAAGCTATTTGAAGATAAATACCCTAAATTTGTTACAAAAGCAGTAGGAGAATTAGTTGATATCTTTCATGACTATGAAAATGCCGATATATGTCAAATACTAACAAGATTTATATTAACTTTATCTAATAAAAATTCTTTATCCCCTGTTTTTCCAAGGGAAGGTAATACACAAAGTTGTGAATATCGCTTATATACATCAAAAATTCAAGCTCGCACACATGAAGGGAATTTTGAAATAGTGACGGCAAAAGAAATAAGTCAAAAAATAAAGAGTCATAAAAAGATTGATGGATATATTAGAGTTGTAAAGAACGAAGGAGCTAAAGTAGCAAACATATTAAAAGATCTTAAAAAGATAAATGATATTATTGATTTAGCTCAGAAAGGAGAGCCTATTGATGAATATGAATATAATGATAAAAGTTTAAAATTAGCAAATATTGATAAAGCAAAAAATATACGTTTTTTTGAAAAGTATGATACCACTTTAACTAGTAAAAATTTTGGAGAATTCTGGCCTATTTATGTGGCTAAGAAGTTATGGGAAATATTTGACCTCAAGGCGCTGGAAGAAGAAGTGTTTGTCCTAGTAAAATCACCTGGTATAGCACCCAAAAAAGCTCTTACCGTTTATACTTCTGCCAAAGGTGTCAAAACAAAACAATACTGCATAAAAGATGGAGATGATTATAGAGAAGAGTTAATTGAATCCGTTAAGCATAAATATAGTAAAAAAATTACATTTCGCGAACAAGAATTAACAGAAGATTTTATAATATTTTTAGCCAAAAAGGTTCTTCATCACCTTTCAGTTGCTAGTATGGCATTTGTTAATTTTGGTACAAAATTTAAACCAAACTCAGACCTAGAAGAGTCATTTCTAGATCTAGTACAAACCGATTATCAGATGAAGAAAACTACATTATCTATTTTTACTGACGCTATAAATCACTATAAGGAAACACAATTTCCATATGTTGATCATGATTCCACTGTTACAGCCGAATCAATAGCCACATTAAGTGGAGCAACACTTTCTGATATATTTGAAGATTTCTGATATTCAAATATACTTCTAGTTGATTCTTACCGATTTTTAATATAAATTCGGTAGGATCAACTAAAAATTATATAGTTATGTCTAAAGCAACTGTTATAAGCTCAGCAAGAATCCTGGGTTGTGTTAGTCTATTAAAACAACTATTAGACCAACACAAGACTCAAGATATAATTGACTTAGTAAACAAGATATACTTAAAACCAAAATTACTTGATCCTGAATTTGAGTTTACTAATAAAACAAATATAATAACTCTTTTTACAGCTGAAGCTACTTTAATCGGTGAGTATATTGAAGAGGGTAATCGATCAAAAATAAAAAAATTGATCGAATCATTTACTAATATTGGAGACGCTAAGCTTACATTGGTGCAGATTGATGTTTTGCTTGATATTATTTCTCAAAAACAAGAATTTTTAAAAACGCACCAATTATATGTTGGTGATATGTTAAAAGTCTTGGAAGACGTTTTCCCGCCTTGTGTAGAAAAATTTTTAAAAACACATCCTAAAGAAGCACAGATAATAAATGAGAGATTGTCCACTGCTAATAAGATTTTAAATGATTCAAAACCTCTGAAATTAACTATTGATCCAGAACAAGTTGTAGATTGCAGTCTTGACGATGAAAGCAACGAGGCAGTAGTACCCACTGGCGAAGAATCTAACCTGGATGAGGTATAGTAATTTAAT
>CAMCTQ010000063.1 GCA_945878545.1 Rickettsia typhi | reverse complement strand
ATAATTCCTGTTGGTATCCAAGGAGTTGTCATAGCTGGTTTGCTTGCAGCAGTTATGTCAACAGCCGATTCAGATTTAAACATAACCTCTGTTACCTTGGTTAAAGACTTTTTTAAACCAATATTTAACTTATCTAATCAAGGTAAAATGTTAATAATAGCAAGAATTACCAATATCATAATAGGTAGTTTAGCAATATTTATTGCGTTACGATTTAATAGCGTTGTTGATCTGGTAATTTTTGTTGCTGGTTTTTGGGGACCAATAATATTAGTTCCACTAATTTTTGGTCTCTATGATATTACTATATCTAAATTTGCATTTGTTTTTACTAGTTTTTCTGGTGGAACTAGCTTTCTCTTATGGGAATATTTTATGGCTGCAACAAATAACTTGAAGAGCGTATTTGTTGGCACTGTCGTCAGTTTTATTCTTTTTATAATTTTTGCTACTTTCCAAAAACTTTCTAAAACAACTTCTTAACTGAGAAAATAATGGTTATCATTTTTTTATTTAGGTGATTTGTTACTATTAAATAAATTACTCTCTAGGTTTCTCCTACGCACAAGACCCATAATTTTTCTACCTCCAGCATATACCCATTTTAAAAACTCCTTTGCCCCATCATCATAATGACCATAATTGATTTTTTGTCTAAGAACCGATCTCTGAAGAGCCGCTGATCCTACATTAAAAGTGAAGGAAACCAAAGCAGCAAATTGATCATCATTTATTTCAACATCAATGTATTTTAGAACTGATCTTTCCATTCTTCGTAAGTCATTCTCTAGTATTTGAGCAGCTTTTTCTTGGGTAATTATTTTATAAGGATCACTGGGCAACAATTTATGACCATAACCGATAGTCAAATACCCACCAGCACAAACATATGGCTCTGATTTAAAACCCTCAAATAATTTAATTAACTCAATACCTTTTTTATTAGTAAATCTGTGCATTCTTTTTTACCTAAAATATATCAAATCCAAATCATCATCCTGAATTTATTTGGCTTCGCCGACCTTCGGTTCAGGATCTGATAAAACCTTAATAAAGATGCTGAAACAAGTTCAGCATGACAACTTCGGACAGTTGTGGTATAGCTATATTTTATTTTTCCAAAGCTTTTGGAAAGTACGTTGCCCATAATAAAAACTGATAATACCAGCAAAAATTGCTTGATCATCAACACTCCAGATAATTTCAATATATTCAATCACATGACTGCTCGCAGAAATTGCAACATATTGGATATATTTAACACCCATATACATAATAAAAAAACTATAAGCAAGTATTGGCCTTACTAGACCATTAACTGCATCTACCCAAGTAATTTCAGTTTTATAGGTAGCATATAATGATGCTTGCTCAAGAATATCTCGTGAGATATGAATCTCTTCTAAAGATCTATTTGCTGAACTTTGATTATATTCAATCTGTTTTGCCAAAATGGCAAGTTCGTGTTTTTTATCATTTACGTCTTTAAAATATTTCACTATTTCAGGAATTACTGAACCAATAAAACCCGCAATGGAAGCAAGTAAAGTAATCATATTATCTACTCCAATTTTTTATTTAATATTGGTAATTTTGTTTGACTGATGCAACCAGGAAATGCTGCGATTCAGCTACTCTATAAAATTTAAAAAAATCAATAGAATTGGCAATGGCAGTTATTTGTTTTGGCTCATTATTAAACCATAAAATATTTTCAGGCCATTTTATTTCAAAAACTGTCTCGTAATTTTGTTTTATCATAATCGCAAATGAAGCTATATCTACATTATCAAAATCAATTATACAATTGTCCTCCAGATATAAATAGTAACAATCATTGCTATTTGGCAGAGAAAAATGATCTTTTATAGCGGTAAATTTAAGATCTGTACATATTGTTTGGAAACTTAAATCTATAGTAACTTTTTGCCATTTATCATCAAAGAATTTGATAAAACAATTATTCTTAATCAGATAAATAATCATATTATCATAAGGCGAAATATACTGAACACCTTTAGCTGGATGAGCAAAATAGCAAATTTTATTTTTATTTTCACCAGCAGTGATAATAAATCGCTCACCTTGAGAAATAGACTCAGGTGGGTATTCAATAAAAGCTACTACACTGAAATTTAGATTTGCATCAAGCTTTAATATTGTCTCATTATAGACTACATCTTTATGATCTTGACCTTGATACATTAAATCAAATTGGTAATTATTCGTTTTCATAAATCGCTCTTTTAGTAATTAAACTATTTTATATTATGGGACTGCTTGCAAGATAAAAATTTTCTGTATTAGTTTTAGGAGCACACGCTCGCAAAACCGCAGCGTAGTTTGATCTACGTGAGGATTTGAGAACGGATGCGACGCAAAAATAATCAAAAAAGATCGTCTTGCAACAGTTCCATTATATCAACTTTATAACCTGCACTAATATCTAGCGCACTAATATCTATTTCAATTTTATTTATTTCTGGAGTGGTCGTAAAATTTAGCGTCTGATCTTTTGCTTTAACTTCAATAGAAAAACCAGAGTTTCCTTTTCCTTTCCTATACCACATATCTATTTTAAAATTTCTTCTTATCCAACCAAGATATAAAGTTGAATCTTTTATATAGTTTGAAATTACCACTGGCTTTGAAGGCAAATTAGCTTGATTTGAAAAACATATTTCAGAAACTTCGGATCCAATACGAAATTCAAGCAGCTGACCTATTAAATCCTCTGAAATTGTTATTATATTTGTAGTTCTTGCAAGAATAGTAGCCCGCGCATTAACCTCATGATTTTTAACATGTTCTTCACTACCATATACACCTCTTATCAAATAAGAGATGGTATATATCTCTTCTTCAAGAAGTAGTTTGTTAATATTTTTAAAAGCTATCAGTTCGCTGTTTATTTCAACTAATTTCCAATTACCGTCACTAAATCTCTCAAGATCCATTCCTTTAACATAGATTGTACTTACCTCATCAATAAAAAATAAATTTGGATTATCTGGAGTATCAAAACCAATTACTTTAGTTATTGTATTTGTTGATTCTAACATTGCTATTTTGACCCAATCCTCCTCACCAAAATCTTGCTTGATTTTTACATAAAGAGGTAATTTAGTATTACTATTTAAATACACTACTATATAGGGGAAATCACAGCCATACGATTTAAATGGCAACTCCATTATTCTAAACTCAGTTTCTATATTTCTCTGATAAAATAGTTTAATCTTCTTTTTAGCATTGGGCCTACGGTAGTTACTTATTTCATCTACTATCGCTATAACATTCATTATTAAGCTGGCAAAGCTAACTTTTATTATACGTAAATGATATTTTATCCCCTTATAATTCAGAGAAATAAAATCTGATGGTTCAAGATCCAAATATGAAATTGGGAGATTAAATTCAAGAATCATTTTTTCTGCTGCAGTATTTTTCAACAATAACCCACCTATCTCAGCAGCTTCTGATTCTGAAATTACTAATGGCAACCTTAAAACAGCATTTTTTAAATTAGAAAATTCCTCGGTATTGATATGCAAATAATTAGTTTTGTAATCATTCAATTGATTTTGAAAATAAATATCTACTTTTGTAAGAACTTGTTCTTTAGCTATATTAATTTCATTAACATAGGTAGTTTTTGAAAGTTTAACTAGATCATCAGATTTTATTAAACTAGGACTTGATTGCCCTCTTTTAACAAAAGATATTTTTAGCGAGTTACTTGCGCTAATATCAAAAAAATAGGCGCTTCTAAGAGTATTGATCGCATCCTTACCAGATATCTGATTATTAAAAAATGCTCCTGTTAAAGCTTCATCTACTGTATTTACTTCTATGTTCTTTAAATCTATCTTACACCTATGCGAAATCTCAAGAATAATTGAGGCAACGCTCGCGGCACCAAATTTATCATTAACCCAATGACCTTTTTCCCATAAATAACCATCCTTCCATATGTCCATATGTGGCCAAGCAGGGTAAGGCCTTGCATCCCAGGTCCAGAGAAACATATTCTCAATATATTCCTCCCCACTCCAAAATTCTATAAAAGCTCTGATACATCTTCGTTGAACCCCAAAATCTATTTCACCGTTTGAATATCTTGGCACCCCACCATCGATACATAACGGATCAAAAAAAACATTTGGTTGATTAGGAGCTTTATCAATTGACGGGAAACCATATTCAGTAAACCATATTTTTTTTGATTTCGGTTGCCATGCTGTATAAAAACCATTTGGATTTCGATGAATATTTTCCCACCAATATTTAAGATTTTTCCATGCAAATTCAGGAGCTAGTGGAATTTTTTCATTACACCCATAATCAATATAATAATCATACCCTTCACCAGAAGAAAACCCTTCTTTTATATCTTTATTCGTTATAAAGGACCCATCTAGATTGGTTAACGGAAAATAGGCATCAATACCAATAAAATCTATATTTTGGGAAGCCCAAAGCGGATCTAAATTATACCAACCACCCTCTGTATGATGATATTCTGACCAGTCAGCTGCATAAGACACTAGCACCCTTTGGCCAACTATGCTTTTTACTATTTCTGCTAAAATTATTAACTCGTTAACTGCGGGAAAATTATTACTAGAATCTTTTATTTTTGTTAGACCAATTAACTCACTACCAATAATAAAAGCATCAACATAATCTCTAACAAGATTTGCGTAATGTATAATAAACTCATTATAACCATGTATTTTATTGAAAAAATTTGCAACCTCTTTAGTATCCCCAGTCAAACGCCCACGCCAAGGTTTTAGATCTGTATCAAGAAAAAACATTGGATAAAACATGATTTTAAGACCACGACTCTTTAATTCTTGTAAATAACGAATCACACTTTGGTCATTGACGCTTCCTCCGTACCTTGGATTACCATCATTATCTTTCGTTATTTCATGAGCATTATGCCTGTTATACCGCCCTACTATCCATTCTTCACTAAATCTAACAAATGGATCTTTAAACTCTACAGCAGGCTTAATCAAACATGCTGATAAATCCAAGCTATTACCAAACCAGCAAACAACTGGCGCTACCCATTCCACATTTTCACAAGTATTGCTCAGCTGATTTAAACTGTGAATGCTGTTTGGTATGTTATAAAAATTATGTGAATTAAGTGTTTTTTCACATTTAATGGAACCATTTTGCGCAAGTATTTGTTTTTTTTGAATTATGGTATCATAGACATATTCACCAGAACCAGGGATCATAACCATGGATTTTACCATATCTTCAACTGTATGAACATTTGGGACATTTGCTTTTCTGGTAACTTCGAATGATAGATTAGGAATCATATCATCAAAATCTGCTAGTGGTAAATCCTCAAAAACAATATAAGCAAGATCTCTGAAAGCTGGAGCTTGCATGTTCATTTTGGCTTGTATGAGTGGATCTGGCATTTGACTTAATGACCCTTTATAAAGCCTGAACTTATATTGACCGATATCTATAATCTCATTACCATTCCATATCCTAGTAATTTCCTTGATCTCACCTTCGCAAATACACATAGCAAAAGATAAGAAATATTTATATTCAGTATAATAAGTTGTAGATTTAGTCTGCTCTGGAAGCGTAAAAAATTTTGGTTGCCGAAAATATTGTGAAGTTGAGCTAGTTTCTGCGATGTTTTTTATCTCATCAGCCCAAATAATTTTACCAGATACTCTAGTTTTACCAAATATCAACGCTATTGGTGACCCAGGCTTTGCCATTGACAGAGAAAAACTTTCCTTAAGATTAGAATATTTTTGGAAGACTTCTTTTTTATAAAACCATTTTCGCTCTAAAAAATCGCCAATATATCTTCCAGCATATCTACCAATAGATGATAATATACCGCTACCAAAATATTTGCCAATACCACTACCAATGCTAGAAAAGAACGATCCAAGCATATTATTTTCCTTTACTGTTTCCTACAAGAAACATAAATAACAGAAAATTTCGCTACACTAATAACTATAGAATAAAGTAATTTTGAAACTATGGCCTTTCAAAACACATAGCAATACCCATACCACCACCTATACATAAGGTAGCAAGAGCTTTTTTTGACGACCTCTTATGCATTTCATGTAATAAAGTTACTAAAATTCTTGCTCCACTAGCGCCAATTGGATGACCAATAGCAACTGCCCCACCGTTAACATTAACTTTATTTAAATCCCATTTCATTTGCTCATTAACATAATATCCTTGAGCCGCGAATGCTTCATTTGCTTCTATTAAATCAAGATCATCAATTGTCCAACCAGCTCTTGCTAATGCTAATTTTGAAGCTGGCACTGGGCCTGTTCCCATAAGCTGCGGATCAACTCCGCACACACCTGTCGAAACAATTCTAGCTATTGGTTCCAGCTTATATTTTTTTACCGCCTCGCCTGAAGCAATAAGCACAGCTGCAGCTCCGTCATTTATGCTAGAAGAATTACCAGCAGTAACAGTGCCTTGAGGATCGAAAGCGGGGCGGAGCTTACGCAAGCCCTCAATTGAAGAATCACCTCTGACTCCTTCATCGAAATCAAAAATCTTTGTTTCTTTTTTTACTTGCACTTCAATTGAAACAATTTCATCTTTAAATTTTCCGTTTTTTTGAGCTAGAGATGCTTTTAATTGTGAATTAACTGCGAATTCATCTTGCATTTCCCTTGAAATATTAAATTTTTTGGCAATATTTTCAGCAGTAATACCCATCATAACACCAGAAAAAACATCTGTTAAACCATCATACATCATTAGATCAAGTAATTTTTCATCACCAAACTTCTTTCCACCTCTAATATAAGCACCGTGCATACCAAGGGACATATTTTCCTGCCCTCCTGCTATAATTAAGTCAGCTTGACCAGCTGCAATAGCGTTTGCAGCCATTGACACTGCCTTTAACCCAGAACCACAAACTTTGTTAATGGTTAAAGCTGGCACAGAAATATCCATACCAGCTTTAATAATAGCTTGACGAGCAGGATTCTGG
>CAMCTQ010000062.1 GCA_945878545.1 Rickettsia typhi | reverse complement strand
CTATAAAGACAAGTACTAAAAATGATTTAACCTTCATTTCAACTGCTTTTATATCATCAACATTAGTATTCTTTGCTGGTGGTCTAATTGGCATCTTGATTTCAGGAGTTAACTTATCAATTCCAGCTCATTATCATGGATCAATAGTTGGTATTAGTATCGCATTTCTTGGATTTGCATATATATTTTGCTTCCGTAATTCATCTTATATCTCAAACACCAGAACTCTTAGTAACGAATTATTGGCGTTACCTGAATTAGCAAATCCACTGATACAATCTGATAAAAACCTAGTCTGTTACTCTAAATGGCCTAATATTCAGCTTATCATTATCACTTTTGGCCAACTAATACATATTTCTGGCCTTGCTCTAGCTGGAGGTTACGGAATCTTACGAAAAAACCCTGATGGAGAAATAGCTCTATCAGCCAAGGTTTATATGGGAATGCTAGGAGGAGGGGGATTAATTGCAATCATTGGTGGGTTGATGTTTGTTTATATTTGTGCTAAAAGATTATACTCTTTTCGAATTTATAAAAACTATTAAAATATATTATATGACCACTCTCAAACCAACAAAAAAGGAAGCCGAAGAAGCTGTAAGCACCTTGCTTCGTTACATAGGTGAAGATACAAAGCGTGAGGGTATGAAGGACACTCCTGCCAGGGTAGTCAAAAGCTATGACGAGCTTTTTTCTGGTTATAAAGTTAAAGTGGATGAGATATTAAGTACAAGATTTTATGATATCAGTAATTTTAATGATATTGTTCTGCTCAAATCTATTAATTTTAGTTCATCTTGTGAACATCATATGCTACCATTTACTGGCTTTGTTGATATTGCATATTTACCAGATGGTTTTGTCGTTGGTATAAGTAAAATAGCTAGGTTGGTTGATGCCTATTCAAAGCGTTTGCAGATTCAAGAAAAAATGACTGCAAATATTGCCGAAGCTCTTGATGAACACTTGAAGCCTCTAGGCGTGGCGGTAAGAATATCAGCATCGCATAGTTGTATGACATCAAGAGGAACTATGAAAGGTGGTAGCATCTTAGAGTCAAGCCATTTTACTGGTGTATTTAAAGATAAACCTGAATATCGCCAGGAATTTTGGCAGATGGTTAGAGGATGATAAATTTTAATAAATTGGATATTATATGAATTTTTCAATATTACAAAATGAATATAAAGATAGGATTGTTAGAATTGCTGAAACCTGTATGGTTGATGACATCAAAGTATTTGGTTCCATACTAAGAGGAGAGTTATCCGAAAATAGTGATATAGATTTTTTAGTCAAGATGAAACCGAATTCTGGTTTTGCAATAGGTGGACTTAAGTACCGTCTTGAGGAGTTGTTGAATAGAAGAGTTGACGTTGTGTCTGAAAATGCACTGCATTACTTAATTAAAGACCAGATATTAAAAGAGGCGGTACATCTGTGAATAAATCAGAAGCTTTGTATATAACTCATATAATTGATTCAATTAATGCAATTGAAGAGTTCGTGAAAGATTGTGATTTGCCAAAGTTTGCCAATGATAGAATGAGATATGATGCCACGGTTCGTAACCTACAAACAATGGCTGAAGCCTCACAGAAATTAACTCATACTACAAAAAATTGCTATCCTCAAATTCCTTGGAAAGATATTTCTGGTTTTCGAAATATTCTGGTTCATGATTATTTGGAAGGAATTGATAGTGAAATTATATGGTCTGTGATATTTAAAGAATTACCTATTCTTAAGTCCTGCATGTTGAAAGAGATAACAAAAATTACCAGCAAAAACCATGTTTACGAATCGTATGAAAAAATTGTGGACTGGTTTGATAAACATCGTAGCCGTGATTTATTTGAGATAGCATATCTTAAAATGGTAACAGAATATTTAAAGCCAGGTGCTAAGATTTTAGACTTAGGTTGTGGCATGGGTGAACCTATAGCTGGGTATTTTATAGAGCGAGGTTTTGATGTTACTGGAGTTGACGGTAGCAAGAAAATGATCGATCTTGCTCAGTCACGTTTTCCAAAGAGCAATTTTATTATCAGTGATATGCGCGATTTTTTTTTGGATAAAAAATTTGATTTAATAATTGCTTGGAATAGCTTTTTTCATCTATTAAAAGACGATCAGAGAAACATGTTTAAAACTTTTGCATTGAATCTCAACAAGGGGGGTATTCTGTTATTTACTTCTGGAGCAGAAGAAGGCGAGATCTGGGGTAATAATGGTGGAGAGAATTTGTATCACGCTTCATTATCACCCAATGAATACAAGAAATTATTGAATGATAATGGATTCACATTGATTACACATAAAATAGAAGATAAACATTGTAATGACCATACTGTGTGGGTAGCAAAATATAAATAATATTTAGGGAAATCAATCATGTTACTATCAAAATTTTTTCTACCATTATTAAAAGATAAACCGGCTGAAGCAAATGTAATATCTCATTCCTTGATGCTAAAAAGTGGAATGATTCGTCAACATGCAGCAGGGATATATAATTGGTTACCTCTTGGAATAAAAGTTCTTAAAAATGTAGAAAATATTGTTAGATTTAACATGGATGCATCTGGATTTATTGAGATGTTAATGCCATGCGTTCAAAGCGCCGATTTGTGGATTGAATCTGGTAGATTTAATACCTATGGCAAAGAAATGCTGACGTTTAAAGATCGCCATGATCATAATCTATTGTTTGGACCAACAAACGAGGAAGCTCTTACTGACATTGTCAGAAATTCTATTCAATCTTACAAAGACTTGCCAAAAGTACTTTATCAAATTCAGTGGAAATTTCGTGACGAAATAAGGCCACGTTTTGGTCTCATGAGAGGTCGCGAATTTTTGATGAAAGATGCATATTCTCTTGATATTGATGAAGAAGGAGCAATCAAGACTTATAATCAAATGTTTGCAGCCTATATGCGTACATTTAGTGATCTTGGACTTCTTGCCATACCACTTGCTGCAGACACTGGAGAAATTGGTGGTAGTTTAAGTCATGAGTTTCATGTGATTGCAGACACTGGAGAGAGCGTGCTTTATTACGATAAAAAGTTCGACCTGCTAAAAGAGGATCTAGCAGATGATCTTTCCTTGGTTAAATCATTATATGCTGCAACTGAAGAAAAACATGATCCAAATAACTGTCCTATCAGTGAAAAAGAATTATCAGTGAGAAAAGGTATTGAAGTTGGTCATATTTTTAATTTCGGTGACAAATATTCAAGACCTATGAATGCTTTTGTTAACGATGACAAAGGTCAGTTAGTTCCAGTGCAGATGGGTTCTTACGGAATTGGTATTTCAAGATTAGTAGCAGCTATCATAGAAGTTAGTCACGATGAAAAAGGAATAATTTGGCCTGTTTCCGTTGCTCCTTTTAAGGTGTCCATTATTAATCTGAACATAAATGATCAAAATTGTAATGATATTGCATATAGTATATATAACCAATTAAAAGCCCAAAATATTGATATTTTACTTGATGATACAGATGAACGACCAGGCTCAAAATTTGCTACTCATGACTTAATAGGCTCACCTTGGCAAATTATTATAGGCCCTAAAAAAGCTCAAGCTAATTTGGTTGAATTAAAAAACAGACGATCTGGCGAAGTAGAGGATATGGGTCCAGAGAGAGTAGTTAATGAAATAATTGGCAATTTAAATGTTAGATAAGTTCACTATTATAGTTGCACTCCGATATTTCAGAGCTAAAAAAAATGAAAAATTTGTTTCTATAATCTCTGGAATATCTCTCGTCGGTATTACGATTGGCGTTGCCGCCCTAATTGTTGTAATGTCAGTCATGAATGGTTTCCATATTGAACTAACTGGTAATATCATTGGTTTAAACGGTGATATTTCAGTTACATCCATAGGTAAAACTATACCTGATCAACAAAAGATTATAGCAGATATTACGAAACAGAATTTTGTTAAAAAAGTATCTCCCATTGTTGCAGGTCAAGCTTTGGCTCTTGGAGTAAAAACTAATAGCGGTGTTCTGATAAAAGGTATAGACCTAATTGATTTAAAAAACAAAGGCGAAATACTCACCAATGTATTTGAGGGAAGCTTTGAAGATTACGAAGGAACTAATAGTGTTGCTGTTGGTTTTGAGCTTGCTCATAATTTAGGAATCTTTGTTGGTTCAAAAATTAAATTAATCTCACCAAATGTAATTTCAACAGCTTTTGGTACTATGCCAAGGTCAAAGGATTTTAAAGTTGTGGCAATCTTTAGTAGTGGTCTATATGACTATGATTCTGCTACCATGCTTATGCCAATTGGTGCTGCACAAAAGTTTCTCTCGATGGGCAATGAGATTAACTTAATAGAAGTAAATGTTGAGAATCAGGAATTAGCTAAAATTGATGCTCAGCTACTCCAAAAAGAACTTGGTTCTAATGTCAGAGTGTCAAGTTGGATGGACAATAATCAGCCATTTTTAAAAGCCCTTGCAATCGAGAGAACAGCTATGTTTACAATACTTTCTCTGATTATAATAGTTGCAGCTTTTAATATTGTCTCTAGTCTATTTATGATCGTCAAAGATAAAACCAAGGACATTGCAATCCTTAAAACCATGGGCGCATCTGTTCATCAAATTATGGTAATCTTTATAATTAATGGTCTACTTATTGGTTTTATCGGCACACTGCTTGGAGTCTCGTTTGGTCTTGTTATCTCATATAATATAGAGAATATTCGATTGTTCCTGGAAAGGATTTCCGGCACAAAAATTTTCGATTCGGCAATTTATTTTCTCTATAGTCTTCCATCGGTTGTAAGAATATCTGATGTTATTATTGTTGGATCTCTATCCCTAATTCTTTCACTACTTGCAACAATATATCCTTCATTTAAAGCTGCAAAACTGAATCCCATAGAGGCAATGAGATATGAGTGATAAACAGGTTGTGTTACAGCTAAAAAATATTAATAAAGATTATCGTCAGGGAAGATCGACTATTGAGGTTTTAAAAAATATTAATCTTGAAATTACTAAAAATCAGATGGTTGCTATAGTTGGCTCTTCTGGCAGTGGAAAATCTACATTACTACACATTGCTGGTCTTTTAGACTCAGCTGATTCTGGATCCATACACATGGAAAACATCCCTGAATACAAACTCAAGAATTTGAAATATGCTCCTCAAATTAGGCTAGAAAATTTGGGTTTTATATACCAACATCATCATTTATTGGGTGATTTTACAGCACAAGAGAATGCTGCAATGCCGCTTCTAATAGGTGGAACCGAGAAGAACCAAGCTCTTCAAGCAGCTGAAGACCTGTTGACTAAACTAGGTCTTGGGGAGAGGTTGTATAATTTCCCTGGAGAATTGTCCGGCGGAGAACAGCAACGAGTTGCAATAGCTCGTGCTCTGATTAATAATCCAAAACTTATTTTAGCAGACGAACCTACAGGCAATTTAGACCCAAATACAGCAGAAGAGGTGTTCGAATTGTTTCTTGATAGAGCAGAAACTTCAGGCTCTGCCATAATCATGGTTACGCATAATATGTCTCTGGCGAAAAGAATGCATAAAGCATACAAACTAGACTATACCTTAGAACAGGTATAATAGAGTTTTTTATATTGAATTTGGTGTTAGTCACGATAGTTCGAACATAAAAAAAGCCACTATGAAATTATCGTGGCTTTCTTTTTTATGCATTGAAGTTGCTCACAATGGATCACCAAATTCCATTTGCTCTAGTCTAATTAGACCTTTTTCCAGCAACTGTAGAATATTTACGTATCGTTTTTTTCTAGGATTGATGAATATCGCCTAAGCTAAGTACATCTTCTTGGTAGTCACCACTACTAACTGACGGAGATATAGTGGTTATCAAGCTACTAGAAGAATCGAAATCTGGGCTGGTAGAAATCTCTTTCTCTTTTTCAGTAGTTTCTTTTCCTTGCACTAATTGCGATAATTCTTCTTTCTCTTGTAACTCAAGTTCTCTCTGTTTTGAAAGCTCTGCACTAAGTTTTTCTCTACAAGATAGCAAAGCAAAGTTGCTTTCTTTAATAAAAATTTCTTCTTGTTGATTAAGTACTGCTAGTTCTTTTTCTAACTTTGTGTGGATTTCATTTTCTGCTAATTCTTTTTCTAATTCACCTAAACTCATTTTTGCCTTTGGATATTCCTCTTCTGCGGCTTTTAATTGTTTTTCGGCTTCTGCTAAAAGTATTTTATACTTTTCTAATGTGTCAGCTTCCTTAGAAATACTTTCTTCTAGCTTTCTAGTTGATTCTTCTTCGGTCTTTTTAAAAGTTTCCCCAGTTTTAGAAATCTCTTTTAATGTCGTAGTCATGCCTATCTCAAACAGTTTTAAGAGCTCAGCAGACCCATCTACTTGGCATTTTTCATGAGCTTTCAGTAGATCTTTTCTTAGAAATTCAATCTTATGCTGTATTTCCATAGAATTTTTTTTCAATGAAACTACTTTCTCTTCTGCTATTTTCAGTTTACGCTCTATTTCTTTAATATTTTCTCCTTCCTTCCTGACTCTCTCTTCAAGTTTTGCTTTTTCTAGCTCAATGGTTCCTTTTTTTGTTAGAAAATCTTTGCTAATTAACTCTCTTTGGTCACATAGACTATCTAACTCACGAGATAGATCATCAATAATGCTTTTTGCCATAACTCTACCTGATAATTTAAAAATTTCTTTATAACTTATGCTTCGTAAAAACACTTGTAAGTAGCTAGGACACCCAATTTCACGAAGAAATTATTACCACTATTTAAACACAAACCAAAGCTAATTTTGGTAAAATTAGCTTACCATAAATTAAATACTTTTGTTATAGCTTAAGGCTGCATAATAGATCAGAGGTTGTTTTTAGTCAATAATCATGCATTTTATTTCTTATGCTATAAAGCATACAAACTGGACTATGCTTTGGAAACATTGTAGTAATTTTAAGGTAAATATTCCACAAGACTGCTTTCTTCTCCTAGAATAATAGGAGTATCACAAATGTAATATGGTTCGATACCAGTATATTCGGTAATTAAAAATTTTATATT
>CAMCTQ010000061.1 GCA_945878545.1 Rickettsia typhi | reverse complement strand
TATTTATACCAATTTTTACTAAGTTTACTTTCTCATTTTGTTTAGATGTCATCCCCTCGTAGGAGGGGATCCAGAACTAACTAGCTTTAAGCTAGATTCCAGCTTTCGCTGGAATGACAACGTTTTTTGCACCTACAAAACTCGAAATACAATATACCAACTAATTCTAAGCAATAATTATGCCACTTGCAAATGATAAATCCAATTACTTAAAGACCATTCATCGCTTTACACTATTTAAAGCAGTTTTTTTACTTGATGTTCATGTTATTTAGGTTGAATCCGGCACACAGAAACCATCATGGCAAGGAATAATGGCCATCTTTAATTAAGAGTTTGGATACTCCGTATTGGAATAATAATAGGTATAGTTATTTGTAGAGGAAAGCTATTCAAAAATTGTGAGAGCTTTACAAATTTCGGCAATTCTTGTTTCCAAGTTATTGAATTGTACTATTTAAGATTTACTCTTTCTTTGCAGCAAAAGATAAACCAGCAAATCTCTTGTTAAAGTCGCTAACATTCTTATTTGATTGATTAACCACATTAAGAGCTGATTTGTTCCAAGCTGGATGCTTACGAAAATCCACGTCCATCAGAAGCTCGCCGCTTGTTAAAGTAGACGCAGTCACAAACTCATCTTTACCAATTTTGATCTTCAAGGCTTGATATTTTGGATGAACATCTTTTTTCATGCTGCTACCTTATCTTTCATCTTTTTTATTTCTTTTCTAATAGACTTAGCCTTATCAGACATTTTGCAAGACTTTGCGTTTAACATAAAGCTATCAAATCCACCAGCTTTCTCAATACTGCGCAAGCACCTTGCAATTACTTTTAACCTATATTCCTGACCAGTTAACTCACTGCTGCACTTAACAATCTTGATGTTAGGCTCAAAACGCCTTCTTGTTTTTCTTTGTGAGTGAGACACATTATTACCAAACTGTACTCCAACACCAGTTAATTCACATCTGCGAGACATGTTTAATTCCTATTTCTTAATTTAACAATATATAAATTATTCTCGAAAGCAAGATACATGGTTCTCCAGCTACTGTCAACAAATATATCAGGATTTTCGAGTTCTACTTTAAGCTATAACCTCTTTGCTGACTCAAGCGTTGTTTCCAAAATCATGCTTGCAGCAGCCATATCGTCCCTTTCGTTTCGTTGTTTTCTATTAAACCCCATATTTCGGAGCAAACTATCTGCTGCTTTTGAAGTTAAACGTTCATCTTGTAAATATATAGGTAAATTTGTTTTCTTAGCTAATTTATCAACAAAATTAATCACTATTTTTGTTTGCTCACTCTCAGTCCCATCCATATTTACCGGAAAACCAACAACAATTGCGCATATATTATATTTTACAATAAAATCTGCAATTTTATTTAACTTTTCTTGGTCCTTATTTGCGAATACCATCGAATGAGGCATAGCTATGGTATGATCGGGACTGGAAATCGCTAAACCGATTTTTTTGTTACCGTAATCAATGGCTAGTAGCGGTTTATTCAGTTCAAAAAAACTATAAAACTCTTGCAGAGAAGATATGATCATGGTAGTAAACTTTAATTAAAAAAATAACTTAAAAACACTAATATGATTAAATTCATTCAAAAACAATTAGATATATCATTGATTAAAACAGCTCTTATGTTTGCGCTCATATATATGTTAATGTTTAATACGAGTGTAATGCTACATAAATACGAATATTATCAAGCATCATTTTTCAGCGCCATATTTGAATTACTAAAACAATTTATTTACGCTTATATTACAACATTAGTTTTCTTTTTTGGGTTAGCAATACATCGTATATTATTCATTATCGGATCAATTTTTCTCTTTGTAACTGGCGCCGCTGCCAGCTACTACCTATTTTATCTTGGAGTAGCGCCAACAGAAAAAATGATGCCCGCTATTTATGGTGCTGAAATGTCAGAAATATCTGAGTTAATTGGCACTAGAATTATTATATGGGTAATATTTAGTTTATCAATTTGTATATTCGGTATAAAGCATTTTAATCCTCAAACGACTAAGTCCTTTTTTTCAAGGATATTAATGGCTCTATGTCTGTTTCTAGCGATTAACAATATTATTTTTCCTCAATTCAAAGTCCTAAAAACTTACTTTCCAATACAATATCTCCATAATAGTTACATTTATTTTTTTGGTAATAAAGATCATGTACGCCAGGATATAAGTAAAAAATTCGATTTTAAAATCACAAATGACAAAGATGATATAACTGGTATTCTAGTAATAGGCGAATCAGCAAGATACAGCAACTTTGGTATCAATGGCTATGAAAGAGATACCACTCCAAATCTAGAGAGAATAGATAACTTATTTTCCTTTCAAGGTCATTCATGCGAAAATGTAACCCACCTTTCTGTGGCTTGCTTGCTGTCAAGGCATAACGAGCAAAACCTTGATAAAGTAAAATCGGAAACAGGGTTCTTGTCAGTTTTAACCAGTCTTGGGTATGATACTACTTGGATTAGCACTCAATCTATTAGCAAATATTACGCACAGAACGAGAATACTCTGTACGACGAGGTAAAATTCTCTTTAATTCCTGGCGGATCGCTATTATATGCTATGAATTCACATGATGGTTTGATGCTACCATATGTCGAAAAGCGACTCCAGCATGAGGGTAAGAAATTTATTACAGTCCAACTCTCTGGTAGTCACTGGAATTATGCCGAAAGGTACCCAGAAGAATTTACCAAATTTATTCCGGTACAAAAAAAAAATGCTAAGCTAGACCAAGCAAGTTGTAATAGAGAAGAACTAATAAATAGTTATGATAATTCAATTTTATATACCGATTTTTTTTTATCTAGCTTAATTAGTTTACTAAAAAATAAAAATGCTTTTTTAATTTTCGTCTCGGATCATGCTGAATCACTAGGAGAAAACGGTAGATTGGGTCATGGGGCTGAATTTGCTCCAGAACAAAGAGATATACCTTTTATGATATGGTTTTCAGATGCTTTCAAGCAAAACTACCCAGAGTTGGTGGATTCTGTGAATAGTCATAAAGGTCAAATCATTTCCCATGATTACATATTCCATAGTGTTTTACATTGCCTTGGTATAGAATCGGAAATATTAGACTTAAATTACAGTCTGTGCAGTTCAAAAAAACAATAATATGAAATTTTATTTTGTAGCTGGAGAAAATTCAGGTGATTTTATTGGTGCCAAGATAATCAAATCGATTAAAAGAAATAATGCTGACAGGAACGATATTTTATTTTATGGTGTTGGTGGCCCGCAAATGAAGGAAGCAGGCATTAGTTCACTTTTTGATTTTCAACAAATAAACCTGATGGGATTTTTTGAAGTTTTGCCTCATATTTTTCGTATTAAAAATCTTATCAACAAAACTGTAGATGACATAATCAGCAATAACATTGATGTATTGGTAACTATAGATTCTCCAGGTTTTACTTTTAGAGTAGCAGACAAAATAAGGAAACTTGCACCAACGATAAAATTAGTTCATATTGTTGCTCCCTCTGTTTGGGCTTACAAAGAAAGCAGGGCAAAAAAATACTCTAAAGTTTATGACAAATTATTAACACTACTTCCATTTGAACCACCCTATTTTACTAAGCATGGCTTGAGTTCTGAATTTATCGGATATCCAGCTTTAGAACAAAATTTTTATGTTAAATCTAAAGAATTACGCCGTGAATTTAACATAGCTGATAATGAAAAAATAATAGCAATTACACCAGGTAGTAGGAGATCTGAAATATCAAGGCATATGCCAATAATTAGAAAAGCATTGGATAAGCTAGCTTTGACACACAAATTAACGGCAATATTTGTTCAACCTAATGACTTATACATTAGACATATTGACCAATATCTAGTTGACGCAAAATTTAATTTTCTATTTAGCACAGAAAGACTTAAGAGTTTTGCGATTAGTGACTTGGCCATCGCTAAATCTGGCACAAATACTCTTGAAATTGCAGCATCTAGTACACCAATGATAGTTGGATACAAATTAAATATTCTAACTTACTTAATATTAAAAATGTTCATAAAAATAAAATATGCCAACATTATAAATATTATCTCTAACAAAGAAGTAATTCCAGAATATATCCAGTCTGATTTTACAGCTGACAATGTTAGCTACGCTTTAAACAAATTAATGTCCAGTCCAAATGAAGCAAACTCGCAAGTTGCAGTTGCCAAAGCAATTCTTAAAACTATAGGGCTTGATAGCAACCAGCTTCCTACGGACAAGGCAGCGTCTATAATTTTTGCAATGGCAACCCACAACTAAAATGCTTAACTACTTTGTTAAAAAACTAGAAGAAGAGTATCACCATTTAAGCCTGTGGTACTTTGTATTCTTCTTCTATGGTGTTGCTGTTTATTTTAAATCTCTAGATTCTTTAAGTTATACAAAATCATTTAATAATTCGCTGTTATTTTTTACTGCAATATCAATTATACTAACATTTTTTGTGTTGTTCTTAAGAAAAAAAGAACGATTTATACCAGGCCTATTTACTACTATCTTACTTTCTTTCATTCTAGGAATGACTGTATCCTGTTTTAGAGTAGCTAGTGCCAAAACAAATCCTATAACAAAGGTTGATATTTTTGATATAGAAGCTAGGGTTTCAGAGATAAAACCGACAATAGGAGGGTCCCAATTAATTCTGAGTGATATAGTAATTTTAAATAAAGGAAATGATAGTCTAAAAGACCGTAATTTAAGTAAAATAAAAGTAAGTCTAAGAGGTGAATCTAGTCTATCTTTTCTGAAAAATGATATAATAAACTTAAATGCAAAATTATTTCCACTTAGTTCTGGTCTGCTTCCAGGAAGCTATGATTTTGGCCTTTACATGTATTTAAATGGTATTGAAGCAACTGGATTTAGTCTTAAGACTCCCCAAGTTATTAAACCTCATTCGGATTATTTTTATGATAAAATTCAAAATATAAGAACTATAGTCTATAAAAAGCTAATAAGAACTCTTGGCCCAGATGAGGGCAACTTCGTAGCAGCAATACTACTTGGCGAAACTAAAGCCATCAACAAGCAGATAGCTAATAATATGAGAAATAGTGGTATCGCTCATATTCTTAGTGTGTCTGGTTTGCACTTGTCATTAGTAGCAATGATTTTTTTCATCAGCACCAGATTTTTACTGAATTGTTCAAATTATTTATCATATAAAATAAACATCAAAATCGCTTCGGGAATTATCTCAATTTTAGGTAGTTTTGGCTATCTACTACTTAGCGGCTCGAATATCGCCGCTACCAGAGCTTTCATAATGACATTTTTTGTTATCCTTGCAATTATCCTAGAGAGATCACCATATCCCTTGCGCTCAGTAATGATAGCTGGCATGGCAATTTTGTTATTTTCACCAGAATATGTCATGCACCCAAGTTTCCAACTGTCGTTCTCAGCGGTATTATGCCTAATCTCTGGATATGAAATCTATATTCGTAATCAAAAAATCTTAGGCAGAAGCAAGGGTATATTCGCTTCTATAAAACTTTATGTTTTTAGTAATATTTATTCCAGTTTTTTAGGAAGTATTGTTACCGCCCCTTTCGTTATTTATCATTTTTATAAATTTGCCACATATTCTATATTAATGAACTTGTTAGCCGTACCCCTAATGTCATTTTTTATGATGCCGCTAGCTATTGTTTCATTGATCTTGATGCCTTTGGGTGTGAGTGAACTTAGCCTCAAGCTGCTTGGATTTTTTGTTAGAATCATTACCGATAGCACGCAAGTCATCGTAGATCTACCAATATCAACAATAAATACTGGCTATATCACTGATTCTAGCATGTTTATATTTACCTTTGGATTCTTTTGGATTTGTCTATGGCAGACCACTTGGCGCTATTTTGGTTTAGTAATTATTTGTATTTCTTTGTACATGATGTATTTATCACCCAAGCCGGATTTTATATATGATCACAGAATTAAAGCAATTGGTATAAAAAACAAAGATGTTATAGATATATACTCAAAATATGAAATATCTAATTTTACCAAAGAATATTGGTTAAATTGGTATGGAATACAAAAGAGCAATAGCTTTACTGATGACTCCTGGTTTAGAGATCAATTGCTAGAAATTGATCAAGATCTCGGCCAATTATCAGTCTCATTAAATTATAAAAATTGTTCTAATGCGGATGTACAGATTATGACATCTAGCAAACTGGTTTGTAATAGCAATAATAAACTAACTGTATCATACAGAGAGTTGATAGATTATGGAGTAGTGCTAGTCTTCTGCCAAAAAGATAGTTGTTATACAAAATTAGGACAAAAACCTATTTGGAGCATAAAAAACAATGATTGAAAAAGAAAATAGATCGGCAATAAATTGGCTTAAAAATGGTATATGGGCTCTAGCACTTGCTGGTTTATATTCTATAGTTTTAGTGACTTTAAGAACTCCAGGTCTATCAAATCTTCTTAATGATAAATCAGTATTTAAATCTTCCTTGATAATACATGTGAATTTGTCAGTATTAGTTTGGCTGCTTTCGATTACTTGCATAATTTGGTCTTATGGTAGTAAAAGGACGTATTTTGAGAATATTTTTAATAAATTAGCTCTGATTGGGATGATACTAATGGCTATTAGCCCTTTAGTTGGTCAAAGTAATCCTATAATGAATAATTATGTACCTATACTTGAAAACATCTGGTTTATTATTGGTCTTAGCCTATTTGGCTGTACCATATTATGCTTTTCAATATTAGTTTTTATAAACAGTTTTTATGATTTTGATTTTAAAGAAGAAAAATACCTAGCCCATATTCTGCCCATTGTAAAAATGAGTTCTTCATTAATGTACATTATGGTGTGGATTTGTTTTGCTCTCTCCTATAAAGAAGCTACAGCATTATCCACTGTCTTTCCAATGGAAGTTGATTATTATTACGAACTGTTATTCTGGAGCGGCGGACATCTTTTACAGTTTATATATACACAAATAGTAATGTTTGTATGGCTGGTTCTAGCTGAACTTTGGCTGGGGAAAAAACTATTTTATTATAAAATCTATAATAGTTTGTTCGTAATTAATCTTGTCTTAAGTTTGTTTATTTTTTATGGGCATGTTGCTTATCAAATGCCTGAATACGAATTTACAGCATTCTTTACTAAACATATGCAATATTGCGGGGGAGTCGCACCAACATTATTTATGTTGGTTTTAATCTTTGATATTTTCAAAACTATAAAGA
>CAMCTQ010000060.1 GCA_945878545.1 Rickettsia typhi | reverse complement strand
TATTTACGTTGTAACCCAGTGACAACTGGTTTTTGTTGAGTATCTAAGTCAAAACCAGTTCTTTCATTGCCAACCACTTCTTCTTTTTTTGTTTCCGAAAATTCAGAAGTTTTTTTGTTGAGAGAGGTTTCCTGAATAATATCAATCTTTGAATTTATAGGAAAATTAGATTCGTGCGTATGCGCACTAGATCTATCTTCTTTCTTAAAGTTATTTAGTTCTTTAGTATCCAGACCCGTCTGGATACCCCCCCCCTCTTCCAATCCCTTATTTTGTGGGGCGTGAGAGGCAAAAATGATCCCATATTTATTTTCTATGTATTTGTGGTTAGTTTGGGCTTTGAGAATAGGTACTTGATCCCTATCTACACCAAAATTATTATGAAAATAAGGTGTGTCTTTCCAAACATATGCAATTAATCGATTACATGATTTAGTAGTTTCGGTTTTAGTATGTTGAAAGCTTCTATGTACAAGACCCAAAGTCTCTAATTTAACTATTTTCGCCCTTATCGTTTCTTTGCTACAACCGTGTATTTGAGCGAGTTTCTTATAATTAAGGAAGATACCTTTAGTTTTTAGTTTATCGATATAGTAAACATTCCCGTCCTTTTTATATCCTATTTTTGGGTTATACCAAGATCGCAGGGTGTCATAATAAATGTTAATGGCTAGATAATCAGGCGCACCGTCCTGATTTGTGATAATTTTATTTAACTGCTCTTTATTTACAAGGGTTAAGAGTCTTGCTGTTACCGGAGTGTTTAATGTATATTGTTGTAGTATTTTTTTCATATTATTCCCTAAAATTAATGGGTAATAAACAAAAACTACTTGAACATTAAAGAAAAGTAAGATAATCTGACATTTGTGATGTGTCTTGTATCTTAAGTTTGCTTGTTTATCTTTAAATTAGATTAATGTTCAAGCAGTATTATTTTACTACCTAGCGAAAAAGCCGTTAATTCTTTTTGAAGAGTTAGCGGCTTTTTTGTTTTATACTAAAAACTTACTTAACTCACAGTAAATATCTTTTTCTGGACTGTCAACGATTTTGCTAGAACTTTTATTGATATTATGTGCATATTATATATTCTTAATAAGAAGAGGACTTAATTTATTTTATGATAATTTGTTATATGAAACCTATAAATGATAATGAACTATTTAAAGCTATTGATGCATATAGTTTATTGACTAATACACAAAAAACTATATTAAAAGCAATGATACACATTTCTGTAAATGATGAGGTAGTAGCTACTGTTACAGATTTACAAAATATGACAAAATTTACTAGAGCCTCTATATCAGCAGCAGTCTCTTTTTTTGATAAACAGGGAATAATAGAACTTTCTGAGATTAGAGGGATAAAATTTACTGGTTGTAAATTAAAACCGAATAAACTTCAAGAAATCATTGCGCATTATGAACGTAAACAGCAAAATTTCAGAAAATAACCATATCTTTTTAAGAAGTTATATTGACAATATACATTATTCCATATATACTAATATCTAACAAGGCATAAAAAAAACGCCTGAAGCTTCTACTTCAAACGTTTATCCTTGTTTTCATCATCGAGAATAACTGACAAATATGGAAAGTTATTTATTCTCAATTCTAGCAATCACCCCTAATTAGGAGGAATAATGAACCATAACCAAAATTTTACCTTAAGTAAAGATATTTACAAAAGTTCTCTACTAGCCCAAGCTAAACTCTTGGGTATTTCAGTAGATATATCCAATACAAAAATCCTAGATACACAAGCCTTATCAGACCATATATTGCAGAAAACAAAGATACAAAGTACTCCTAATGTTAGAGAACTTTCAACGTATAAGTTGGAGGCGTAAGATGAAAAAATACATACAAGATTGCAGAATTACCCGCGCAGAACTTTCTACTCTCCTCTGGGGGGTCACAAGTGACATTTCCACACATAGTTTGTCTATGTGGTTAAAATCAAAAACTAATAACGAATTTGTCGTAGTTCCGAGAAGTTTTATTTTTGAATATATTGAATATTTAGAAATGGAGCGGAATTTAAACAAAATAAAGATATATTTATAATATATTAGTTACATAGTGACAGAATAATTTTTTTGAATTCTATAAATAATTGAATTATACTTTTAAAATTAATTATTTATATAAATAAAATGAAAAGACAAGAACACTATGTAAGCGATAGTTATAATAATTATCTTAATAAAGCAATCCAGAACATATACATTCCAGCCAACTATACTCCTATTTTACCTGAATCAAGGCATGGAGTTATAGGTACTCTCGAGAATTCTTTTAAGGAAGTTGAAGAATTAAACGAGCAAATAAAACAAGCGGATTTAGCTGATAATGACGAGTTAAAATCTTCCTTGAGACAACAGAAAAATGCTATATGCGAACAAATGATTGAATATTCAAGTAATAGTATTAATAAATCTCAAGTTCACCAAGATCAAGAGGAATATAGAGCTTATAAGATGAAATTTTGGAATGAGCAAGAACATGACATGGATTTGATGGAAAAACATTACGGGGAGTTCAAACATTCAAATCATTTAAATAATAAAATGTTATTAGAGACTAAGAGTTATTATGAAGATCTCGAAGAAAAGATAAATAAGACTTTAGCTGATAAGAACGTTGATCAGGAGTCTATAGATAAAACTTGGCAATCTGTTAACAGTAACTTTGGAAAGCATTTAGAAAAGTGCATATCTCACGAAACATTTGTTAAACAGATGCAAGCTAAGGTACTTGAGCATGGTTGTTTGTTTGGCAGCGCTAATCAACCCAAGAGTTTTATTCATGCTAAAAATATGGCGGAACAGTTGAATGTAAAGCATAAGCAAGCTATTGATAATTTAAAATTCAATTCAGAACAAATTATTAAACAATTTGTAGCTAAAGGACTTGAAATATCAGGTCAATCATCAGAGGATAGTTCAATAATTTTAGAGATCAAGAGTATTGGCGAAAACCTTGAAGAAACGATCAATAAGAGTTTAGCTGATAAAAATATTGATGAAGAAGTAAAAAATCAAGTTTGGCAACTACCCTTTTACAGTTCTAAGTACAAACAAGTTTTGGATAAATTAAAAACTCATGAGAAACTCGTTAGAATGTATGAAGATCAAATATTAAATTGCGATACTTTTGTAGGAGCAAATTCTCTTAATATGGAATTAAAGAAAATACATAAGGACGCAAAGGATGAATTAAATTTTCATACAAATCAAGCTATTAAACACTTTGTAACTAAAGCACTTCAAATATCAGGTCAGCTGTTAGAAGAAAGTCCAATGATGTTGGATATTAAAAATATTCATGGTGGATTTAAGGAAAAAATAAATAAGAATTTTGAAGATAATCTTATTAATGAAAAAGTCAAATCAGCTGTTGATGAGTTATTTAATCCCAAGTGTAGTCAGCATTTAGAGAAACTAAAGCTTATTGAAAAATCAGTTAGACAGTATGAAGATCAATTACTTATGTGTGATAACTTTAAACAGTCTAAGAATATTACTGACACTCTAAATAAAAAACAAAAAGAAATTGATAAGTGGAAACTTGATTCAGATAATTTAATTGAGCAAATCACCAATAAAGCTATTGAAAGGTCGTATCAAACCGAACAAGTACAACCCGTATTGAATGAACCGCAATTAATACAACCTGTTGTTAATATGGTACCAAATCAGCAGAGCAATTTAATTATCGAAGAATCAGAAATGGATTCAGTGATTGAGGATAGTTTATCAATTATTACAACTAATAGTATGATATTAAATCAATCATCACTTATTATTAATCCAATTATAGCAAACGAAGGAAGCGTAGCGATATTGAAAATTAAAAGTCTTCTTAATGGATTTGAAAAAAAACTAAATGACAGTTTGAACGATAATAGTGATATTATTAATGAAAAGATTAAATCTGCTATTTACAAAATATATCACCCTAAATGCAAGAAACATTTGGAAAAATTAGAGCTTATTGAGAAATCAATTAAAAAATATGAAGATCTACCAAACTCTCAAAAAACTGAAAAAATTATCAACCATTTAAAGCAAAGATATAAACAGATAGATAAGTGGGAGCTTGATTCAGATGATTTAATTGAAACAATTACCATGAAAGCTCTTGAACTTTCATTCAAAACAGAACCTGAGGTAAATCAACAAAACAATTTACACGTCCAGAAATTATCAGATCAAGTAACTGAATTAACTAAAATTATAGATAAAATGAGTCAAAATAATGTAGAAAAACCTTTTTTGGAAAAATTAGATTTTTCTATGATGGAAGTTATGGATAATTCTAAATTTGAAAAATCTGTATCTTCAGTTTGGGAACAAATAGAAGAGTTTTCGGAAAATAATCCTATGGGTGGTTTAGGTATACAAGAACCTAATGTTGAACCAAATTTAGCACAAGAATTAGAAGCAAAACTCAAGTTAAAAGGTGAGATAAAGGGAGATATAAGAATGATTAAGCTAGCAGTAAAGACAAACATGCCAGACGAAGAAATCAAACCTTTTATTAAAAAAGTTAATAACGAAGATTTTGAAAAAATTAAAATAAAAATATTGTCAAATCCTTTTGATCTCAACGATAGTGGATATGATAGTGGTCTTGCAGGAGATATAATGGAAGATATTGAATAAAAAATTTATTATCTAACAGACACAGATTTAATAATTTCAAGACCAGCATCTGCAACTTTCGCACCAGCTTGTAATGTAAAAACTGCGGCTAATATACTCTTTAATGCCGCAGCGAAGCTACTGGCCGCTTCAACTAGATCTGTATCTAAATAACCAGCAGAAGCATCCTTAGTAACGCCAATTGTAGAACTAAGGACATTTGCAGATCTGTCTAAATTATCACTTTGACCTTGAAGTTTTGCTCGAGCTAAATACACTAAATTAAGGGCATTGGTTATTACTTCTTGAGCAACTTTAGCACTTTCTTTAGTTAATAGGTCAAGTTTTGGTACATACTCATTTTGGTTATTACGATATAATTTAGTAGCACTAACATCGGCAATCGCCAGTTTTGATAGATTATCTAAATCAAACCCTGTCCTTACCTCAATACCACTACCAATTTTCATTAAAGACTTCTTTATAGCAGAAGCAATAAACTTATAATTTTTAGGATCTGATAAAGAATTAATTCCACCTTTGCCAATATTGATTGTTAGAGTATCGCCATTGTTTCCGTTAAACGTTAAAGATTTTCCCTCTTTGAGTTCAGTATCTCTTACCCTGCACACAAATTCCTGACCGCTGATAGTAGCAATAAATAAGGTTTTACCAAGAACATCTTGATCTCGCTTTATAACAAAATCCTCAAACTGTTTATTAGAAAAATCTGTCGAATTCAAAGAAACGCTCATACCAGCAACATTGCCTATAACTCTACCGCTATCGTCGATAATTTCTTTGCTCGAATTATCAATCTCTAAATCCCTGATTTGCGTAAATTCTGTTGATGATAAAAGCCTCTCTATTGGCTTAACTAAAGTATCAATGGTACTTTCTAAAGTAGTAATATCGCTATTTAGATCCTTAGTGTTTATACTAAAGGTCTCACCAGTAGAGGGTTCGGTAAATACTAGCTCTCTATTATTTAAGTTAGTACCATTACCTTGCCAAACAACTGACTGAAAAGTCCTACCTGCAATATCAACGTGCAAAACAGTAGCAATGTCACCATCAGCAGGAATAGTCGGTAGAGGCGCATCACCTTTTACTTGTCGGTATAATATAGAAGCCAATTCATCACCAGCAGTAGAAGTAGCTTGTGCCATAACCTTAATATTTACTTTAGGTTTACCTGTAAAACCCTCTATATTTCTGATGGTACTTACGTTAATTGCAGGCTTTATTTTAGAAACATCTGCCATAGATATCGGCGCTGGAGATACAATCTTTCTTGGATTGGCAGGATTAATGGGTATATATTGTAGTTGCATATCATAATTAGAATAAAGAGTTATAGTTTTTTTATCCCAACGTCTAACAATACAAAGATTTTCTTGATGTACAGCCCCTCCAGGATTGTTAATACCAATGTCTGGATCCATACACAACGTGTCTTGAAGAGCATTACAACTATCACCAATAGATAAATGATTATTAGAATTATAATTTTGAATTGTTCCATCGGGTTTTACAAAGCTTATAATATCACCAACTATACTAGGTTGTGTTAATTTAATGTCATAGGCATGAGTAGTTTGTTTTGATGTATAAACAATATTGTGACGTAGTTCACCAATATTAAAGGCTGGTTTAAATTCTAAAATATTCTTATTGAAAATACTATGAATTTCAAAAGGTTGAAAACCAGCATATTCAATAGATAAAAAATTTTGAGTTATTAAATCTTTAATAACAGGATGATTTTTGATTGTTTCAAAAAGATTAGCAGTGTAACCAACACCTATTTCTATTTTTGTTATATCATCATTTTTAGCACCGTTAGCCACAAACTCAAAAGTAACTCCAGCAATAGTTAACTTAGAACCTATCGTTGGATTGTTTATAAAATTAAATCTGTAAACTGAAGGCTGTGAATTATCCAAAAATCCACTACTTTCAGATTTGACTATTAGGGGTATTTGCGAAGTTGAGGCTGAACGCTGGGTAATTATCACTTGTTTGTTACGAGTAGTAACGTTGTAATATCTAAGACTTTCAGAGGAGTGGTTTTTAAGAGCGGTTGCAATGTTTGATACTGTTTGCTCTTCGCTTGTTCCTGTTAATATATCGCTTTCGCTAGTAACGAGTCCCTTATTTTGAACCATTTTGAAATTCACATCGTGAAGACTTATCGTATCTCCTGCTTTTATATTAGCGATATTTTGAACATCAATGATTTTTACAGCTCTTGTACCCGCTCCTTCAAACAAGGTACCGCTACCAGTTCCAGTTTTTCTAACATCAACAATTTTTGTATTGTATTTAGATTTTATAGTTGGATTAGAACCAAATTCGCCTGTGAGTAGTTTTACGCCATCAAACTCAACTAAATTTGTTTGTTTTGATACTTGCTCCATCTTCAACTGGAACATATCATTGAGCGTTCTAATAGAAGTTTTAGAACCACCGACTGAATTAATAATACCTAGCATGTCGGTAAGAGTTTGGGCAATGGAATCTAAACCAGCTTGAGCAGTTTTTACAATATTGCTACTATAACCAAGGCTGTTATAGATCTTATTCGAAACTTTAGCTCTATCACTAAGATTATGACCTAGAAAGTTACTTACAACATCATTGTTAGCTTTAAGACCCGTACTTAAGCTTGTACCGCTAAAATCTATATTTTTTCTGCCAAGACTAAT
>CAMCTQ010000059.1 GCA_945878545.1 Rickettsia typhi | reverse complement strand
GATGAAGATTCACTAGCAGTAAACCCAGCGGATAGTAATAGGGAGCTCGGAGCTGATAAAGATGGCACAATGGTGACGCTAAGAAAAGGTCCTTATGGCTGGTATGTACAGCTTGGAGAAGCCGTTTCAGCTAAAGATAAACCAAAAAGATCCACCGTGCCATCAGGCATAAACCCAGATAATCTAACTCTAGAAACCGCTTTAAAGCTGCTTAACTTGCCTATTCTAGTTGGCTCTCATTTAAATTCTGGAGAAGAAATTTTTATGGGGATAGGCCGTTTTGGTCCATATTTAAAATATCAAAACAAATTTACTTCCATCCCCAAGAACATTGATCCATTTAACGTCAGCGCCGAGCAAGCGACTTTGTTAATTGATCAAAAAAGTCAAAAACCAGTTACAGAACCAAGAAACGCTAAACCTACAAAAAAAAGCAAAAAATAGTTTGGCTATAGCAAATATTTTCCCTTAGCTTTTAATAAAAATATGTAAATTTCTAAGGGAAAATGTGGCAGGTTGGTGCATTGAATTAGAAAAATTGTGATTCTGTGTTTGCCTTGAAAGCCACTGACAACAACAAAATCTGTGAAATCAATAGATAAAAAGTTATTTTAAATCAAGGTTAGCAGACTTTTTCACAACAGACCATACAACCGCAACATACAAGGCAAATTCTGCAGGTATAAGCTATCAGTATTTTCAGCATCACCACCTAATGCACCAATAAGCTGCTCAATCATGTACTTCAAGAACATCGCCTGCTGGCATTGCGTAAACCTCCTCTGCTGGCATTGCGTAAACCTCCTCTGCTGGCATTGCATAAACCTCACTTGCTGCTACTTCTTCAGGAACAATTTGCATAGATATATCATCAAGTAAGTGTGTTAAACCAACGGATTCAGCAGCATTACGTATTACTTCCATATAGTTCTTCAACATAGGTTGCAATATTATTTCTTTATCTGCATTGCATAAATTAGTAATAAGATGCTTCGTCACATCTTCTGAGATTATAACTAATCCAGTAATATTTTGGTTAAGAATAGAAAGCAAAATTTCCGTAGGTAATTTAAATAAATTCTCTACAACAAGTTCTTGATTAGAAATTTTAGCATTTTGTAATAAATTAACAACATGTTGCTTAAGAAAGATCTCAATATTTTTCTTATCATTATCATCTGAAAACAAATTCTCAATCAACACCTCCTGAATCAAGACATCTTCTAATCTAAAAGCCAGCTGGCCAGCTGGTCCTTGATCGAACCACACATCAATATTTTCATCCTCCAATGCTTTGATGTCAAATGGTATAAAGGTGGGTTCGAAACTTTCTGGCAGTGTTTCTAGTGCTGCTTCATGGTCAAAAGGTTTTATTAAAGTATTCTGTAAATATTTCCACATTATTTCTGTAAACTTTAAGCTAGTGTTTTTTATACTGCCAAGCTGAGATTGAAGAACATTTAATGCTACATATTGTGCGAACCAAGCTACAGTTTCTGCTGGAATCACATCTGGTTTATATCCTTTAACCATCGCTTGTAACCAAGTGCAGTCCCCTATTGGTAATTCCAACTCTTCATTTAATTGCAACTCTATTTTTAGAGCTCTCTCAATCTCAGCAAAGTCATGTTCAGCACCAATTTTATATGGCAAAGACTTGTTATGAAATAATCTTGAAGCAGCTTTATGAGTAGCTTCATGTACAAAAGTAGCAACCATACGATCAATAACTTGATCGTTTATGTGTATACAATTTTCGTGCAACCTACCTTCATATCCGCCATTCTCAGGTAACATGAAGTTTCCAATATAAATTTCATGAATATGATTTGCTGTCAATTCTAAGAGTGTTTTTGACATAAGACTCTTGACAATGAGTTCAGATAATTTATTAACTAAGTCTCTTACCAAGTTTACTTTATACGATGCCAGGTCTACTTGGCCAAGATAATCCTCCTCTACAAAACAAGTCTTTTCTAGTAATTTTTTTACTATAGGATTAAGTGTTTTCTGAGCTGCTGGTGTTAGTTGTGTTATTAATGATTGTTTAGACATATTAAATTCTTAATTTATATTGACGATTAATAATTATATATAAACATATTTTATCTAAAAAGCAATATCTAAAATTATATTTTTAAAAATCCTTACAAAAATTTGAGTAAATGGATAGGTTAAGAGCTGGTATGGCTTATATTTACAATTAAATTTAATCGGTAAAAAATAGGCAATTTATTAGAGCTGTTTACACCCCACTGATGCCAAAGAGACTTGATTGTGTAGTGTGTTAGATTTGAGGGTAGTATCAGTTGTCATCTCCACAAAAATGGGGATCCAGAAAGGATGCTTTTAAAGATAGATTAGCGATTTTAGGTATAACTACGACAGACAGCACATTATGGCACAGTTTTGATTCGCATCAAGATTTCCTGAAATACAGGACTGATGAGGGAGTTGAGTGGCTTGGTAACAATGGCTTGTTACAGGATAGCGTTGATTATAACGTATAACACACTCAAGTTTCTGATATTTAAAAAGCAATCCTATAGTCGTTAGTGACGACTATAGGATTTTAAATTTATTTACTCACGAATTATTTCAAACACTTGACTGATCATCTTGCAACTTTAACCACAGATGAACCAGCCTCTAAAGCCTATTCACTTTCAATGATTTTTCTATCTCGGCTTTGTGCTTCTTTCTTGGCCATATTCATATAAAAACCTGTTCCAGCTGGTATTAACCTACCAACAATCACGTTTTCTTTTAAACCGACCAATTTATCAAGCTTTCCAGCCACAGCAGCTTCTGTTAGAACCTTGGTTGTCTCCATGAAAGATGCGGCAGATATAAATGAATTGGTCTGCAATGATGCCTTAGTGATACCTTGCAATACAGGCTCTGCACGAACAGTTTCCTTGCCATCCTTTAGAAGTTTTTCATTAATATCTTCAAGTTCTATAGCATCAACCAACTCCCCTACTGTAAATGTAGTATCACCAGGATGGGTAACTTCGACTTTCTGCAACATTTGACGAATCACAACCTCAATATGTTTATCATCAATTTTTACACCTTGCAATCTATAAACAGCTTGAATTTGTTCAACCATATACCTTGCAAGCGCTTCAACACCCATAACTTTTAGAATATCCTGAAGAACCGGATTGCCATCAATAAGCATGTCCCCTCGTTTCACAAAGTCACCTTCATTTACAACAACATGCTTTCCTTTAGGTAACATATATTCAATTGGCTCAGAACCATCAGATGGATGTAAAACAACTCTTCTCTTCGATTTGTAATCTTTGCCAAATTCAACACGCCCTTCTACGTCTGCAATCACTGCATGATCTTTAGGCCTTCTTGCTTCCACAAGCTCAGCAACCCTAGGCAAACCACCAGTAATATCCCTCGTTTTTGTTGATTCACGCGGAATACGAGCAAGAATATCTCCAGCAGCTACCTCCGAACCATCGGTTATACTAAGTACGGCATTTACTGGTAAATAATATTTAGCTTCTAGACCATTTGACAATTCAACTTTTTTACCATTTGAGTCAAGCAACTGTATACGAGGACGTAAATCAGCACCTTTTGAATATTGTTTCGACTCAATGACTACTTTGCTTGAAATTCCAGTAGTATCATCCATAACATCCCTGATTGATAAACCTTCCATCATATCAGTAAACACGACTTTACCAGATTTCTCCGTAATGATTGGAATAGTATAAGGATCCCATTCAGCAACTTTTTGCCCTTTTTTCACCACATAGCCATCATCAACCATTAATCTTGCACCATAAGGTATCTTATTTCTTGAACGTTCATTACCTTTATCATCAACTAGTAATACTTCACAAGCACGGCTCATAACAATCTGACGCCCTTCGGAATTAACAACTAAATTACGACCTACAATTTTTACCTTTGCATCATAGGACGCTTCTACAGAAGACACTTCCGCACCTTTCGTAGCCGCCCCTCCAATATGGAACGTTCTCATAGTAAGCTGAGTACCAGGCTCTCCAATAGATTGAGCAGCAATAACACCGATAGCCTCCCCTATAGAAACAATCGACCCAGATGATAAATCACGACCATAACACGTAGCACATATACCAGAACGTGTTTTACACGTAAGAACAGATCTAACTTTAAGAAAATCTAACCCAGAAGCCTCTATGCTTTCTAGTTTTTCTTCATCAATTAATTGACCAGCAGATATCATCAATTCGTTCGTTACAGGATGATAAGTATCAACGGTTACTGATCTTCCTAAGATCTGATCAGCTAGAGACATCACAATCTCACCACCGTCAATTATGGTTTTTATTTCTATACCATCTGTTGTACCACAATCATGAACCGTGATAATACAATTCTGGGCTACATCTACCAATCTTCTTGTCAAATATCCTGAATTTGCAGTTTTAAGAGCAGTATCAGCAAGACCTTTACGAGCACCATGGGTAGAATTAAAATATTCCCTAACGGTTAAACCTTCTCTGAAATTTGAAATAATAGGAGTTTCAATAATTTCACCAGAAGGTTTGGTCATAAGCCCCCTCATACCAGCAAGCTGTTTGATCTGGGCAGCAGAGCCTCTAGCGCCTGAAATAGCCATCATATGAATTGAATTCAATCTCTGCGTGTTACTTTTATGTACCCCTGTAATATTAGAAGGTTTTGCGATATCTTCCATCATGTCACCAGCCACTTTATCAGTACAAGCAGACCAAGCATCAACTACTTTATTAAATTTCTCTCCAAAAGTAATTAACCCTTCAGAATATTGCTGCTCGAACTCCTTTACTAAAGCAGATGTGTCTTTGATATGCTTCCCTTTCGAAGCAGGTACTACCATATCATCCATGCCGAACGAAATACCAGACTGACAAGCGTATCTGAAACCTAATTGCATCAAATGATCAGAAAATATTACTGTAGCTTTCTGGCCGCAGTAACGATAAACGGAATCAATAGCATTGGAAATTGTCTTCTTTGTCATCTGCTTATTTACTAATTTGAAATCAATATTCAAATTATCTTTAGGCATCAATTCACCAAGGATTAGTCTACCAGGGGTTGTGTCTACCACACTGTCTACAGATTCTCCATCTGAATTCACAATTTTCATACGGAACTTAATCTTAGAATGCAAAGTAACTACTTTTTCATGAAGAGCAAATTCTACTTCAGCCATATCGGCAAAGACCATTCCTTCACCTCTTTCATCTGCCAGCTCAAGGGTTAGATAGTATAAACCAAGAACAACATCTTTATCCGCAGAAATAATAGGCTTACCATTTGCAGGACTTAAGATATTGTTTGTTGACATCATAAGAACTCTGGCTTCAAGCTGAGCTTCTATAGAAAGTGGTATATGTACAGCCATCTGATCACCATCAAAGTCTGCGTTAAAAGCAGCGCAGACAAGTGGATGAAGCTGAATAGCCTTACCTTCAATCAGCAAAGGTTCAAAGGCCTGAATACCAAGTCTATGCAAAGTTGGTGCTCTGTTTAAAAGCACTGGATGCTCACGAATTACTTCCTCTAGAATGTCCCAAACCTCTACTCTCTCAGCTTCTACAATCTTTTTAGCTGCTTTAATAGTAGTTGCTATTCCATAAAGCTCAAGTTTTGAGTATATGAAAGGTTTAAATAATTCAAGCGCCATTTTTTTTGGCAATCCGCACTGGTGCAATTTTAACTCAGGTCCAACCACGATTACCGAACGTCCTGAATAATCAACTCTCTTACCAAGCAAGTTTTGCCTAAAACGCCCTTGCTTACCTTTTAACATATCACTTAAAGATTTTAATGGGCGTTTATTCGGATTCTTAATGACTTTACCACGACGACCATTATCAAACAAAGCATCAACAGCCTCTTGCAACATTCTCTTTTCGTTACGAATAATAATGTCTGGAGCTTTCAGCTCAAGCAACCGACGCAAACGGTTATTTCTGTTAATAACTCTTCTATATAATTCATTAAGATCAGATGTAGCAAACCTTCCTCCATCAAGCATAACAAGCGGCCTAATTTCAGGAGGTATTACTGGTAACACATTAACAATCATCCATTCTGGTTTATTACCAGAACCGAGAAAATCCTCAACAAGCTTTAAGCGCTTAATTAATTTTTTCTTTTTAGTCTCAGAATTAGTTTCATGGAGTTCAACTTGTAATTGTTTGCTTAACTCCTCTAAATTCAGCTCAGAAAGAAGGCGCTGAACTACTTCTGCACCTATTAATGCAACAAAGCTATCTTCACCATATTCATCTTGTGCTTTAATGTAGGCCTCATCACTCAGTAAATCACCTTTTTGCAATGGCGACATACCAGGTTCAATAACTACGTAATTTTCAAAATACAGGATCTTCTCTAAATCCTTCATAGCAATATCAAGCAACGTACTTATTCTAGACGGAAGAGATTTTAAGAACCATATATGGGCAACAGGGGCTGCAAGCTCAATATGCCCCATCCTTTCCCTTCTTACTCTTGAGGTCGTCACTTCAACACCACATTTTTCACAAGTGATGCCTTTATATTTCATGCGCTTATATTTGCCACATAAACATTCATAATCCTTTACTGGACCAAAAATCCTAGCACAGAACAACCCTTCCTTCTCAGGTTTAAAAGTACGATAATTAATCGTTTCAGGTTTTGTTACTTCCCCAAAAGACCAAGATCTTATCTGTTCTGGGCTTGCAATATTTATTTTTATTTGATCAAATTGCTGAGTGCTACTTAGTTGACCGTAAAAATTAACCTTTGTTGACATAATAGTTTTTTCCTCAAACTTAAAATCTTGCGATCTTGCTTTTAAAATTAAGTAATACCAGTAAAAAATCAGTGCACATGCATTTAAAACCCATGCGCACTAAACTACACTTATTCTGAACTTTCCTCTAATAATTGTACATTCAGACAAAGAGATCTAAATTCTTTAATCATAACATTAAACGACTCTGGTATACCTGATTCAAAATTACTGTCACCCTTAACAATAGTTTCATAAATTTTGATTCTTCCAGCAACATCATCAGATTTAACAGTTAACATCTCCTGTAATGTATACGCCGCACCGTAAGCCTGCAAAGCCCAACATTCCATTTCACCAAATCTTTGGCCACCAAAGTGAGACTTACCACCAAGAGGTTGTTGAGTAACCAAGCTATAAGGGCCGATAGAACGAGCATGTATCTTATCATCAACAAGATGGTGCAGTTTTAAAATATACTTATAACCAACTGTTACATCACGATCAAAATATTCGCCCGTTCTACCGTCAATAAGTTTTACCTGACCAGATGGATCTTGATCCGCCAATTCTAACATCTCCTTAACAT